>CAZUYL010000010.1:0-23093 GCA_964624945.1 uncultured Ruminococcus sp.
CGGGACCGCCTGCGGCAACATACTTTTCACGGTGGAAAGAAACCGCACCGTTACCGCCCGAACCTGCTTTTAAATGTATATTTGCTATATCTACAAACATTTTTTTATCTCCAAATTATTCTTCTGTTTCCTCAAAACCGTCAAAATCTTCAAAATCTTCATCATCAAATTCGGTGGGGGCATTTACAACATTTTCGTAAAGTGCCTGTGCCACTTCAAGATTAGATTCATCAACATAAATATCTACGGCACTAAAACCGCCGCCGAAAGTTATTTGCATACTGCTATCGCTTTCATCACAAGTAAACAGTATGTTGCTGTCACGGAGAACGTCCTTGTATATTTCGGCTAATACAACATTCTCGACGCTTGCCGCCAAAAGGGGATTTTTAACAATTAAGGCTTCTTCAGCGGCTCTTTGAGCCTCTTGTTCTTCGGCTAATTTAAGTTCTTGCTCGTATGCCTCAAATGTTTTAAGTTCGGCACCGCAAACCGAACAGATGTCGGCATCGTTTTCGCAAGAAAAACCGCATACATGACATTTTTTCATAATTATCACCTTTGAAAAAGTTTTGTATACCGCACTTACAAAAAAATTGTAAGTTTAAAAATTAAAAAATCGGGCGACTACACTTTTTATAAAAGTTTGCCGCCCGATTAAAATTTGCTATAATTACTGCTCCACAGCGTAGATGCTAACCTGTTTGCGATCTCTACCTACGCGTTCAAATTTAACCTTACCGTCGATAAGTGCGAATAAAGTATCATCGGAACCACGGCCAACATTGTTGCCTGCGTGGATGTGTGTTCCTCTTTGGCGGACGAGTATATTGCCTGCAAGTACGAATTGACCGTCTGCACGCTTAACACCAAGACGTTTTGCTTCGCTGTCACGACCGTTCTTGGTTGAACCCATACCTTTTTTATGAGCGAACAACTGAATGTTTAACTTTAACATTATCTACACCTCCGTAGTGATTTTAATTCGTTTGTTGTACTGTTTTGAAAGTTCGGTCAAATGCAGTTTAAGACCTTTTAAAACCGTAACGGTATTTTGTGACGGTTTTTCAACGCTGATGCACATTAAAGCATCGTCAACGTGTATATCACACTTATCACCGATAATTTCGGTAATTGTGTTGGCTGTTAAATATGCCGCACTTGAAATTGCCGCACATACTAATTTACCGTCAAAATCGTCACCGTCAGCAGAACTGTGGCCCTTAATTTCAAAACCGCAAAGACTTTTACCTTTTAACAGAAATTTAACACAAGTCATACCAAATTAACCGATTTCGGTAATCTGTACTTTTGTGTAAGGCTGTCTGTGGCCCATTTTACGTGAACTGCTCTTTTTGGGTTTGTAGGTAAATACTGTTACCTTTTTGCCCTTACCGTTTTTAAGAACAGTGCCTTTAACAAAAGCATCTTTAACGTAGGGTTTACCAACCTTTAAAGTTCTGTTGCTTACAGCAACAACCTTGTCGAAAGTCACTTCTGAGTCAACTTCGGCGTTGAGTTTTTCAACGTAAATAACGTCACCGTTTTCTACGCGGTACTGCTTGCCGCCTGTTTCGATAATTGCGTACATTTTTTTACACCTGCCTGATTTTTCCAGTCTCGCTAAAGATAGGCGTGTGCCTAAAAATTAAGCACAACTTTAAAGCCCACAATATGCGGCTTACGTATTTTATCACAAGCGGTAGATTTTGTCAAGAAATATTTAAAAAACAAAACATAAATTTTAATTTTTTTGAAATTGAATTGAACTTGCGGCGTACATATGTTATTATATAAGCAAGATAACAGAAAGTGATGAAACAATGAAAGTTTTGACAATAGGTGATATATGTTCACCCGACGGTTGCGATTACGCTTTGAAAAAAATATCGCAAATAAAACGAAATGAAAATATAGATTTTGTAATAGTAAACGGTGAAAATTCGGCTTTAGGCAACGGCATAACCCCCGAAAGTGCCGATTCGATTTTTGCCGCAGGTGCCGATGTAATAACAGGCGGTAACCATACACTTCGCCGCAAAGAGTTTTATGATGTGCTTGATACTAATCCCTTTGTTTTAAGACCTCATAATTTAAAAGAGGTTGATACGGGCAGCGGCTATTGTTTGGCGGATATGGGCAAATTTTCGGTTGCGGTTATAAATCTTTCGGGGCAGATATATCTTGAAAGGGTAAACGCCGACAATCCGTTTATTTGTGTTGATGCATTGCTTGACCGTGCAAAATGCGACGGTGCAAAATATATATTTGTGGATTTTCACGCCGAAGCCACCAGCGAAAAACGTGCAATGGGCTTATATTTAGACGGCAAGGTGACGGCGGTTTTTGGAACACATACCCATGTTCAAACTGCCGATGAACAAATTTTGCCGTGTGGCACGGGTTACATTACCGATTTGGGTATGACGGGTGTTATAAATTCAATACTCGGTGTAAAAAACAGTATTATAATTAACCGTTTAAGAAACGGCGATCAGTCTAAATTTGAGCAAGAAAGCGGTGCTTGTATGCTCAACGGCTGTATATTCGATGCAGATGAAAAAACAGGTCTTACAAGGTCTGTTAAAAGAGTGCATATAACCGATTAACTTAACATAAGGCGGTGATTATTTGAGAAAAATTTTAAGTATAATTATGTGTATTTGCATACTGTCGGCTTTTTCGGGTTGTAAAAAAACGGTATCGGGCGGCAGCAGTTCCGAAGGTTACCTGCCCGAAGTATCGGTTCAGGGTGAAAAAACTTTGAGTTTGCTTTATTCTTACGGTGATTCTTTTAACCCGTATATTGCCGAAACCGTTGCAAACAGACGCTTAGCAACCCTACTTTATGACGGTCTTGTAAAAACCGATAATAATTTTGAATCACATAATCTAATTGCCGAATCGGTTACAATCGAAGGCAAGGTTTGTACGGTTAAACTCAAAAACGTTCAGTTTAGTGACGGCAGTTACGTTACCGCCGCGGATGTGGTGTATTCATACAATCTTGCTAAAGCATCTGAACGTTATTCATATAATTTTTATGAGGTGTCTTCGGTAGCGGCACAAGACAGCAAAACGGTAGTGTTTAATCTTACTCAGCATGATGAATACTTTGCAAATCTTATTACATTTCCTATTTTAAAACAAAACACATCGGGTCAAACCGATGCCGACGGCAAAGAAATAGCACCTATAGGCTGCGGTAGATATTACCTTTCCGAAAATGCAGATGCCTTTGAAATTAATAAAAATTATTACGGCAAGTTAGGTTCGGTAACTAAAATTAAACTTATAAATTCGCCCGATTCAAAATCTACAACCCACTACGTTGAGGTTGGGGCTACAAATCTGTATTACACCGATGACGGCAACATAGTGCGAATGAGCGGCAAAAAAACCGATGTAAATTTAAACCGACTTGTATATATAGGTGTAAACGATTCTTACGGTGCACTTGCATCAAAAGAAATGAGATATGCAATATCGGCGGCTATTAACCGTGAGGCAATATGCAGTACCGCATATTACAATAATGCCGATGTTGCCAAAGGATATTTTAACCCTTCTTTTAAGCCTACAAACGCCATTCAAACTATTGAAAGTAAGCCAAATACCAAAATAATGGTTGAAAATCTTTCAAAAATAGGGTATAATGATTTGAATTCCGATGGTTTTTACGCTAATTCGTTCGGTAATGCACCGTCGTTTACTTTGATGGCTAATTCCGAAAACGAGTCGCGTGTTGCCGCCGCAGAATTAATAGCGGAGCAATGTAAAGCAGTCGGTATAAAAATAAACGTTGTTAAATGCACTTATGAGCAGTACGTTCAAAACTTATCGTCGGGTAACTTTCAACTTTATATAGGCGAAGTAAAGGTTTACGACAATATGGATTTGTCTCAACTTGTGTTATCGGGCGGCAGTGCCGCATACGGCGTGAGTGATAAATCTACCGTAAACACCGACTTGCCACAAGATGACGAAACTCAGCCTTCACAAGAAGTGGTAATTCCGTCAGACAGTTGCCGTCAGGTGTTAAATTTATACCGTAACGGTGAATGTGGTATAAGTGATGTTGCGGCTACTCTGCTTACTGAAATGCCACAAATACCAATATGTTATTTAAACGGCGTTTTGTTTTACGATTCCGAAATTAAAGGTGGGGTCGAGGCAAGCAACAGCGATATTTATTTCAGCATAGAAAACTATGAATTTTAGGAGGATTTATTTATGATAGCCTACGAAACCAGAATAGGAAAAATTGCCCTTACTGAAAACTTTTTGAGCAAACTTATCGGTCATGCGGTTACCTCCTGCTTCGGTGTGGTTGGTATGATGCCCAGTTCAAACCGTCAGCGTTTGTTTGGCTTTGTGTCAAAAGAAAAATCGCTTGACACGGGTATTAAAGTAACCGGTGACGCCGACACGTTAGACGTTGAAATTCACATTATGGTAACCTACGGTATGAATATTAACGCCATTGCGGCAAGCATTACCGAAAAGGTTAAATATGTGGTAGAAGAAACTACAGGCATTACAGTTAATAAAGTAACTGTAAAGGTAGACGGAATAAAAGAGTAATTTTCTTTTTTCACTGTAAAGGAGTGTTTATTTTTGTTTAGCGGTAATATTTTGCGTGATGCTGTTATTTCGGCGGCAAATAATCTTGCAAACAACAGAAAACAGGTAGATGAACTTAATGTATTTCCTGTGCCTGACGGCGACACAGGTACTAATATGTCGATGACATTGTCTAATGCCGTTCGTGAACTTGAAAAAGTAAGCGGTGAAACCGCAGGCAAGGTTGCACAAATTAATGCATCGGCACTTTTACGCGGTGCACGTGGCAACTCAGGTGTTATTACATCACTTTTGTTTAGAGGTTTTGCTAAGGGTATCGGCAGCGATGAAACCGTAACTGCCGAAAATTTGGCAAAGGCATTTAATTTAGGTGTAGAGGCGGCTTATAAAGCGGTAATGAAACCTACCGAAGGTACAATTCTTACCGTTGCACGAATTGCCGCAGAAAAAGCAACTGCCGCATTTGAAGGCGGTAAAGATGCACTCGGTGTATTTGAAGATGCTATTTGCGGTGCTAAAGAAGCACTTGCCGAAACACCCGAACTTTTACCTATGCTTAAAAAAGCAGGCGTTGTAGACGCAGGCGGTCAAGGTTTTGTTATAATTCTTGAAGGTATGATGTCGGTATTCCGTGACGGTGTGATTATTGCATCTGAAAAAGCGGCTGCCGAAGAGAGCACTTCTGAAAGTGAAAACCGTAATGCCGCAGGTGAATTTGAAACCGAAATTACATTTACTTATTGCACTGAATTTATAGTTAACCGTAATCCCGAATGTGAAAAACAGCCGTCGGAATTGCGTGCATATCTTGAAACAATCGGTGATTGTGTTGTTGTGGTTGATGACGAAGAAATAATCAAGGTTCACGTTCATACCGACCACCCGGGTAATGCGTTTGAATGCGGTTTGACCTTCGGTTCACTTGTTAATATGAAGGTCGAAAATATGCGTGACCAACACGAAAGAGCAAAACACGATGCTAAAAACGCAAAACAGGCACCTGCAAAAACAATTGAAAACGAAAAAATCGAATCGGTTGAAATTACAAAACCCGTAGGTTTTGTTTCGGTTTGTGCCGGTGACGGTATTGCCGAACTTTTCAAAGATTTAGGTGTAGATACAATAGTTTCGGGCGGTCAAACAATGAACCCCAGCACCGATAACATTTTACGTGCTATTGAAAGCACACCTGCTGAAACGGTATATGTTCTTCCCAACAACAAAAACATTATTATGGCGGCAGAACAGGCTATTCCGATAAGCACACGCAAGGTAATTGTTTTGCACACAAGAACCATACCGCAAGGTATTTCGGCTATGCTTGCTTTTGACGAGAGTGCCGATACCGAAGCAAATGCAATAGAAATGCAAAATGCTGCTGAACGCATTGCAACGGGTCAGGTAACATTTGCCGCACGTGATTCTGATTTTGACGGCCATAAAATCCAAAAAGGCGAAATTATGGCTATGACAGGCGGTAAAATCTCGTTTGTAGATACCGATGTTGAACGTGCAACTTACAAACTTATTAAATCTATGATTAAAAAAGAAAGTGAGTTTGTAACCGTAATTTACGGTCAAGATATCACTGACACTCAAGCAACCGCTATGGAAGAATTGCTTAACGAAAAATTCGGCGGCAAGGTTGAAATTACCTTTGTAAACGGCGGTCAGCCCGTGTATTACTATATTATTTCCGTAGAGTGATAATATGTCAGATTTTGAAACCGACATAAGATTTTTAAAGGGCGTTGGCGAAAAACGTGCTCAAAGCCTGTATTTACTGGGCATCGATACAATCGGTGCCCTTTTGCGTTATTACCCTCGTAATTACGAAGATTTTAAAACGGTAAAACCTATTTTTGACTGTTTTGCAGAAGAAAAGGTTTGCATTAGGGCACGTGTCGTTACCCCCGTTACCGAAAATTTTATACGCAAAAATATGACGCTCTATAAATTTGCAGTTAGCGACGGCACGGCAAAATTACAGGTTACGGTTTTTAATAATAAATATCTTGCAAAACGCCTAAACGTAGGTTGCGAATATTTGTTTTTGGGCAAAATACAAGCGGGTAAATATTTGCCCGAAATGTCCTCGCCCGAAATACGAGAGGTCGGCTCTATCGGTATAGTTCCGATTTATCCGTCTAATAAAAGCGTAACCTCTAACGCCATTTTAAAATTGGTTAAAACCGCATTTGAAGGTTGCGAAATTAACGACGTTTTGCCCGAAAAAATAAGAAATGCGTACAAACTCGGTGATTTACGCACGGCATTATACAACATACATTTTCCAAAAAGTGAAGAATCTTTACAAGCGGCAAAACGGTATTTGGTTTTTGAAGAACTGTTTATTTTGCGTACAGGTTTAATGTTGCTTAAAAACAAACGGCGAATAAAATCGCATTTTGTTTTTGAGAAAGATTATACAGGTGAGTACATAAACGCTTTACCGTTTCAAATAACGGCGGCACAAAAACGTGTAATAGGCGAATGTGTTACCGATATGGCATCGGGTAGGGTTATGAACCGCTTAATACAGGGCGACGTTGGTTGCGGTAAAACGGCAGTTGCTTCGGCAGTTATGTATCAGGTTGCCAAAAACGGTGTTCAAGCGGCAATTATGGCACCAACCGAAATACTTGCCGAGCAGCACTACAAAAATTTTTGTGAGAGTTTAAACGGCACAGGTATAAACTGTGTGCTTTTAACTGGTTCTACCAAAAAAAGTGAAAAACAGGTTATAAAATCTGCTTTGGCTGACGGCACCGCACAAATTGCCGTTGGTACGCACGCCTTAATAAGCCCCGATGTTCAGTTTAAAAACTTAGCACTTGTGGTCACCGACGAACAACACCGCTTCGGCGTGGCACAAAGGGGTTCTTTTGCCGAAAAAGGTATACGCCCTCACAATTTGGTTATGTCGGCAACACCTATTCCACGCACTTTGGGACTTATAATTTACGGTGATCTTGATGTAAGCGTTATAGATGAATATCCGCGTGGCAGACAAAAAATAGAAAATTACTGCGTTGAAACCGCTTTAAGACCGCGTGTATTTAATTATATTAAAAAGCATTTAGATGAGGGCAGGCAGGGTTATATTGTATGTCCTATGGTGGAGGAAAACGAAGAACTTGACATAACCGCCGCCGAACAGTATTACGCAAAAATAAAAGACGGTGCTTTTAAAGATTACACCGTGGGTTTGTTGCACGGTAAAATGAAACCTAAAGAAAAAGATGCCGTAATGCGTGCTTTTAAAGCAGGGGAAATACAGTTACTTGTTTGCACAACGGTAATTGAGGTGGGTATTGATGTGCCTAACGCCGCAATAATGGTAATAGAAAACGCCGAACGGTTCGGTCTTTCACAACTGCATCAATTACGCGGCAGAATAGGTAGAGGTAAATATAAATCTACCTGCATATTTATATCCGACAACAAAAATGGCGTTACCGCCGACCGTTTGCACGTTATAAAAGATAATAACGACGGTTTTAAAATAGCCGATGAGGATTTGCGTTTGCGAGGTCCCGGTGACTTTTTGGGTTCGCGTCAACACGGATTGCCACAACTTAAAATAGCCGACCTTTATGCCGATAACGACACTATGCGAATTGCTGGTATGGCGGCGGCAAATTTGCTTGAGAGTGACCCTAAACTCACAGAACCCGAAAATTTGCAACTCAGGAAAGAAATTATTAAAATGTATAAAAATTTAAACGAGAATTAAAAGCAGAGGTAATTATTAATGTTAAAGCGATTTTTAAGTTATTACAAACCCCATAAACTTACTTTTGCACTTGATATGCTTTCGTCACTTGCAATGGCGGTAATTGCGATTTTTTACCCCGTAATTACACGTACTATGCTAAACGATTTAATACCAAACGAAAAGTACACCAAAATTATAATTTACGGTGTGGGTTTGCTACTTATTTATTTGTTACGAATGGGACTTTCGTACTATGTACAGTATTACGGACATATTATGGGTGTAAAAATGCAGGCTACAATGCGTAGTCAACTGTTTGAACACCTTGAAAAACTTCCGTTTTCTTTTTACGATAATCACGAAACGGGAAAAATAATGTCACGTATGACAACCGACCTTTTCGATGTTGCCGAACTTGCACATCACGGTCCCGAAAACTTTATAATAACCTCTGTTTCTATTGTTATTTCATTTTGCTATCTGGCTTCTATAAACATTTGGCTTGCACTTATAATTTTTGTTTGTTTGCCGTTTTTAATAATAGTTTCTATGGCACTCCGCAAAAGAATGCGTATTGCATTTAAAAAACGCCGTGAATCAAACGCAGTTATCAATGCCGCACTTGAAAGCAGCATTTCGGGTATTAGGGTTACAAAGGCATTCAACAACGCCGATAAAGAGGTAGAAAAGTTTGAAAGCGGCAATACACAGTTTGTTGAAAACAGCCGTGCCGCTTATAAAGCAATGGGTATGTTCCATTCGCAAACAACATTTATTACCGATATTTTCAACGTTGTAATTTTAATTGCAGGCGGTTTGTTCCTTTACAGCGGTAAAATCAATTTCGGCGATTATTCTGCCTTTATTGTGTCGGTCAATTTGTTTATCAACCCCGTTAATACACTTATAAGATTTATGGAATCTTTCCAAGACGGCGTTACAGGTTTTGAACGTTTTGTTGAAATTATGGATATGCCTATCGAAAAAGATTGTGAAAACGCAAAACCCGTAGACCGTTTAGACGGAACTATAGAGTTTAAAAATGTTACATACGGTTACGGCAACGGCGATGATGTTTTAAACAATGTAAGTTTTAAAATCAATAAGGGTATGACCTATGCACTTGTGGGTCCTTCGGGCAGCGGAAAAACTACAATATGTCATCTTATTCCGCATTTTTACAGCATTAATAACGGTGAAATTTTAATTGACGGCATAAATATTAACGATATTACAAATGAGTCTTTGCGTAAAAATATAGGCATTGTGCAACAAGATGTTTATCTTTTTAATGCAAGTATAAAAGATAACATACTCTACGGCAGACCCGACGCATCTTTTGAAGATGTTGTTGAAGCGGCAAAACACGCCAATATACATGATTATGTTATGACTCTGCCCGACGGTTACGACACGGTTATAGGCGAACGCGGTGTCAGACTTTCGGGTGGACAAAAACAACGCCTTAGCATTGCAAGGGTGTTCCTTAAAAATCCGCCTATACTTATTTTAGATGAGGCAACAAGTGCCCTTGACAACGCAACCGAAATTATGATACAGCAATCTCTTGATAAACTGTGTCAGGGCAGAACCACCATTGTTGTGGCACATAGGCTTTCTACCATTAAAAATGCCGATAAAATTGCGGTTGTAGCCGACGGTGAAATTTGTGAAGAAGGCACACACGACGAACTTATTTCAAAAGGCGGAAAATACGCAACGCTTAACCGTCAACAATTCAGACAATAATATTAAAAGGGGAAGATAACAGAAAATCTTCTCCTTTTTTGTCAAAACCGCATAATTTAATCTCACACACAATAAAAAATATTAAATAACTTGCTTTTTTCTATTAAAGACAAAAAAAGAACAATGTAATATAATATGATTTGTACAAAATACACAAATTTTCGGGGGGGGGGTACCCTGATGGCACAAATGCCTTCTGAGTTCATAAAATTTCATTTTGATAACTGGTTTGTTGATGACCCTATGCATATTTCACCTTTTACCATTTATCAGGTTGGCGAAATTGACACATATCCCGGATACGAACTTGCTAATCACAAAAACAATCAGCACGAATTAACCTATATAGTAAAAGGCAATGCAAAAGTTATGTGCGGTGATGATGTATATGAATGTACAACGGGTGATATTATTTACAATGCCAAAGGTTCCCGTCATGCAATAATAAATTCCGAAAGCAAGTCGCTTAGATACTACTTTTTATCTTTTGGTATAGATGATGATTCTTCACCTGCCGAGCGTATACTTTCATCTTTCTTTAAAAGCACAAGTTCAGGTCGCACCACGGCTGATAAATCTATACCCTCTGCTTTTCAAGATATATTTATAAATTTGTACGATGAAGATGAACTTTCAAAATCGCTTATCGCCGACAGTATCAGAAAAATACTCATTTTAACATTGCGTTCTTTTGAAGGCAAGGCAAACCGCGTTTATATACCCGATGTGCGTTTTGGTAAAAAGCGTATCATTTCTCAGGTTTGTTCGTTTTTAGATGTTAATATTGAAGATATTTCAACACTTAAAAAATTGCCCGAACAGTTTGGTTACAGTTATTCATACTTATCATCGCTGTTTTCAAAGTCGATGGGCATTAGCCTTAAAAACTATTTTTTGATAAACCGTCACAAGTACGAATGTGATTTGTTAAAGAGCGGTTTATCGGTTACCGAGGTGTCGGAACGTATGGGATACAGCAGTATTCACGCTTTCAGTAACGCCTTTACGGCACGCGAGGGTGTAAGTCCGAGTGTTTTTTCAAACAAGCGAAAGAAAAAATAAAAAGCATTAAAATCAAGCCTTTGTAAAAATAAGGGCTTGATTTTTTGTTTACCTTTTGCGATAATAACAAATGCTAAACAAAAACGAATTTAATAATAAAGAAAAATATATTGGTTTATGTTAATATTTTATTGTGCGAGGTGTAAGTATGGCTGATTTTGTGAAATTTCACTTTGACAACGTTTTTTATGATAAGCCTATGCTTTTTTCACCTTACAGCATAGTTCAGGTAGGTGATATTGACACCTATTCGGGTTTTGCGTGCAAACCGCATATTCAGGTTGCACACGAAATCACCTATATAGTGCGTGGCAATGCCGAAATCACTTGCGGTAGTAAAACATTTTCGTGTAAAGCGGGCGATGTAATTTTTAACCCCAAAGGCAGTTTGCACGCTATAAACAGTGCCGATGGCCATTCGGTGAGGTATTATTATATAGCCTTTGAAATAATAAATTCCGCCGACAAATGTGAAAAAGAATTACTTGATTTTTTTGATAATACAAGCGGCAGTGTTGCCGATGCCGACCGCAGTATACCGCACACGTTTCACGATGTGTTTTTAAATCTTTACGGTAATGATAAATTTTCATCGACAATAGTAGCCGACAGCATACGCAAGTTGCTTATATACACCCTGCGTTCTTTAGAAGGGCGTGCCAACCGTATTTACGTGCCTGATGTACGTTTCGGTAAAAAACGCACTGTTGCACAAATTTGTTCTTTTATAGACTCAAATGTTGAAGATATAAATGCACTTAAAAAACTGCCCGAAAAGTTTGGTTACAGTTCTTCTTATATATCGGCATTTTTTTCAAAATCTATGGGGCTTAGCCTTAAAGAGTATTTTTTAATGAGCCGTCATAGGCGTGAATGTGAACTGCTTAAAAGCGGTCTTACCGTTACGGCAACCGCCGAACGTATGGGTTACAGCAGTATTCACGTTTTCAGTAAAGCGTTTACGTACCGCGAGGGCATTAGTCCGAGTGCGTACGCAGAAAAACATAAATAAGCCAAAGTTTATAATTTTGGCTAAATATAAAAGTGAGGTAAAATTTATGAAAGTAGCAGTTATAGGTTGCGGTACTATTGCAAATGCACAGCATATTCCCGCATACTTAGCAAACCCCGAAGCAGAAATTAAATATTTTTGCGATATCATTCCCGAAAGAGCCGAAAAAGCCGTAGCAGACTACGGTTGCGGTATTGCAGTTACCGATTATAAAGAGGTTTTAGCCGACCCCGAAGTAGAGGCAGTTTCGGTTTGTACACCCAACAATATGCACTCTATAATTTCAATAGATGCACTTCGTGCAGGCAAAAACGTTCTTTGCGAAAAACCTGCAGCACGTATCTACAGCGAAGCATTAGAAATGCAAAAAGTTCAGCACGAAACAGGCAAGGTGCTTAACATTGGTGTTTGCAATCGCTTTAACAACGGCGTAATCAAACTTAAAGAACTTATCGACAACGGCGTACTCGGTGATGTATTCCACGTTTACGTAAGTTTCAGATGTCATCGTTCAATTCCGGGTCTTGGAGGCGATTTCACAACAAAAGCAGTTGCAGGCGGCGGTGCTTTGATTGACTGGGGCGTACATTTCCTTGATATAGTTATGTATTGCTGCGGCGACCCGAAACCTCTTACCGTTACAGGTGAAGCATTCTCAAAATTGGGCAAAAACATCGGCGAATATGTTTACCCTGGTAAAATGTGGGCGGGTCCTCCTAAACTTGACGGTATTTATGATGTTGAAGATTCGGTTACTGCGCTTATCCGTACCGAAGGTCCTACCATCACCGTAAACGGTGCTTGGGCACAAAACATCAATAAAGAAGAAATGTACATCGACTTTATGGGTGATAAGGGCGGCGTTCGTATTGACTACTACTCAAGCGAATTTACCGTTTATACCACAAAAGACGGCAAAATTTATGAATACAATTCAGACTTTGAACCCAACGACAAGTTTAAATCTGAAATTAACGAATTCATCGACTGCATTAAAACAGGCAAAAAGTTGGCTTCTCACATTGATACCAACATTATTACCGCACGTATGATGCAGGCTATCTACGATTCTTCTGATGCACATAAAGAAATTGCCTTAGACTAAGGAGCGTTAAATATGATAAAATTAGGTTTTATTGATTATTATTTAGATGAATGGCACGCTAATACCGCACCCGGTCACTTTAAAAATCTTGCAGGTGACGAGGTAAAAGTTTGCTATGCATACGGCGAAATCGCTAACCCCGTAAACGGTACAACAAGTGAACAATGGTGCGAAAAGTTCGGCGTGGAACATTGTGCCACCATTGAAGAAGTTGTTGAAAAATCTGATGCTTTAATAGTTTTTGCACCCGATAACTGCGAACGCAAAGAGGATTTAACACGCGTAGCACTCCAAAGCGGTAAACCCTGTTTTGTAGATAAGCCTTTCGGTACCGATTTAGCATCGGCTAAGCGTATGTTTGATCTTGCCGAAAAAAGCGGTACACCTTGCTATACCTGTTCTTCATTGCGTTTTGCAAAAGAATATAATACCGTAAACCGTGATGCCATTGAGTCACTTGTTGCAATGACACCGCAAAATTCTTACGACAACTATATTCTTCACGCATTAGAACCCGCTATGATGCTTATGCAAGAACCCGCTAAAAGAGCCTCTGCCGTAAAACGCACAGATGCCTTCTATTCGGTAACAATCGAACTTGAAAGCGGTAGATTTATTGTTATAAACAGCCTTAACTACGATAGCCCGTATATGATGAACATTTCTATTCCTACAGCAAACCAATTAATTGACTGTGAATACGATTTCTGGATTTATCATTACAAAGCAATGATCGAATTCTTTAAAACAGGTAAAGAACCCGTATCACACCGTGAAACACTTATGATTGCCGCAGCACGTGAAGCAGGCAAAAAGAGTATGGAACTTAACGGCGAATGGGTAGCCGTTGATAACAATTATTAATAAGTTTAAGCAATAAAAAAAGAACGTCGCGGCAAGCCGCGGCGTTCTGATTTTTATTAAAGATTAATGTTTAGTTGTGTATTCTTTTGTGGGTTGTGCGTTAATATCTTCAATTTTAACGCTTGATGTATGCGGAATTGCCTTCCATTCAACCTTGGTAAACAAGGCGACTACAAGTGCAAATTTGCCTATAATATCAAAAATCGGGAATGTAATGCAAAACCAAACCTTTTTGAAAAACGGAATTTTTGAAATACGTTTGTGTTCTATTATATAAATATATGCGGCAGAAATAATATTATTAAAATATGTTACCAAAGATGCATAAAAAGCCGATATTGTAAGTGCGGCAATACCGCTTTCAAGTGGTATTTTGGAAAATTGGTAACCGAAAATATTTATTCTGAATATGTTGAATGTAAATGTAGCACCCATAAGTATAAGTGCAAATTTAAGATAATAGACAACAATTCTTTTAAACAATGTTATAAGCGAACGCGGATACACAACAGAAAGCATATCAAGGCTCATAAAACGCAGTCGTATGTTATTAAATAAGCGTTTGTACCAAGGTGCATCGGGGCAATCTTTGTTAGCGGCACCGCCCGTAACAAAAATATGTTTTAAAAGTTTTGGGCCTGTTTCACCAAGTGCTTGCAGGTGACCTTTTGCCCAACGTACACGTTGACGCCAAGCGATTTTTATGTCTATTGGTTGTTCGTCATAAAACTCGGCATCGTTATTATACGAAATTTGATATCCTTGTGCCACTGCATCGGCACAAAAAGCACGGTCTTCGGTTAAAGATACATAATTCCAACCGTTTTTAATAAGTTCGTGCGAGAATAAAAATCCTGTGCCTTGAATACGTGTTGCTAAATGGAACAGCGACCTTGCACGGTGCTCATTACGAACGGTACGTAACCAATGCACACCGTAAGAAGCTGAAATCCAGTTATCGCCGAAGTTTTTGGTATTTCGGTAAGATGTAATGATTTTTTGACCTGCATCAAACGATTCGTTCATTCGTGTTATGTAGTCGTGTTTTAAAAGGTTGTCAGCATCAAAAAGAAAATAACCCTCAAAACTTTCGGTACCGTAATCACGTTTTATTTGCTCCACCAAAAATTGCAAAGCGTAACCTTTGGTACGGTGTTCACTGTCAAAACGTTCGTAACAAACAGCACCGTTTTCTCTTGCGATTTTTGCCGTGTTATCGGTGCAGTTGTCAGCCACTACAAAAACGGTTACAAGTTCACGTGGGTAATCCTGACGGTTTATGCTGTCAATAAGATTACCTATAACCGTTTCTTCGTTTCGTGCCGCAACAAGAATGGCGTATTTATGATTACACTTCGCTTTCTTGAATTTTCTGGTGAAGAAAAGACCGGTTATTTTGTAAATTTTCTTGTAAGATAGCAAATCACTTATAAAGCCCGATACTTTATTTATTATTTCAATAATATAACGTAAAATTTCCATAGTGGATTGATTATAACATTTAATCAAAAAAATTGCAACACAGAAATTCTTAAAATTGCCTATAGGCATATTTTTCTTGTGTTTTGTACAATAATGTTATATAATAAATATGTATATATTAATAATTCGAGGTGTCAATATTTGCTGATAAATGTATTGCAAGGCAGAGCAACTTTTTTAGAAATTGTAATAAGTTTAATGTCTTCGTTGGCGGTTATATTTTTAACCCTGCCTATACACGAATGGGCACACGGTTTTGTGTCAACTAAATTGGGTGATCCTACACCGCGTTATCAGGGCAGACTTACCCTTAACCCTATGGCTCACATAGATTGGATTGGTGCTTTGGGTATATTACTTTTCGGTATTGGTTGGGCAAAACCCGTTCAGGTTAATGCACGTTATTATAAAAATGCAAAATGGGGTATGGCTGCCGTTGCACTTGCAGGTCCGCTTGCTAATATTATTGTGGCGTTTGCCTCTTTGCTTGTTTTGAATATTATTAAAACAGTTTTTTTGGTGTCGGGTATATTCAGCGTGTCGTATAATCTTCTTTTATATATCACACTATTCTTTTATACCATTGCACAAATCAACGTTTATCTTGCGGTGTTTAATCTTATACCTGTGCCCCCGTTTGACGGTTCGCGTATTTTATTTACATTTTTACCGCAAAAATATTATTTTAAAGTAATGCAGTACGAACGCTATATCTTTATAGGTATACTGTTGGTGCTTTATACAGGTGTGCTTGATGCACCTATTGCTTTTTTGTCAAACAAAGTTTTAGTGGCGGTTGCAAAACTTGCAGCGTTGCCGTTTGGCTTTTAGGAGTGTGAGTAATGGAACAAACTGTAAACACACTATCATATAAAATCGAAAATTTTGAAGGTCCGCTTGATTTATTACTGCAACTTATTGCACGTAACAAACTCAATATTTACGATATACAACTTTCGGTTCTTATAGAGCAATATTTGGCTCAAATTGAAATTTTTCGCTCGCAGGAAATGGAAATTTCAAGCGAATTTTTAGAAATGGCATCAAGGCTCATTTATATGAAAACGGTAAGCCTTTTGCCACGTCACGATGAAATCGTAAAATTGAAAGAAGAACTTACAGGTGAACTTTTAGAGTATCAACTCTGCCGTGAAATAGCAGAAAAATTTTCAACTATGACATCGGGTTTCGACCGTTTTGTCAGAAAACCCACCGAATATAATTTTGATAAAACTTACGAACTCGTTCACGAAAGTGACGTTGTATACCAAAACTACCTTGCTGCAGTAGGTCGCGGTCAAAGACGTTTACCGCCAAATGTTACACCTTTTACAAAAATTGTTGCAAAAAAAATAGTTTCGGTGTCAACAAAAATCATTTTTGTTATACGTAAGTTGGTATCGGGCGGTAAGGCGGAACTTTCTTCGCTTTATAAAACTGCACGCAGCCGTTCGGAACTTGTTGCAACTTTTTTGGCGGTGCTTGAACTTTGTAAGGCAAACCGTGTTGAAATAAGCGGCACCGATACCGAAAATGCAGAAATTAAGATTGTTAAGGGGCATAAAAAACGATGAATAAACAACAAATAATTTCAGCACTTGAGGCGGTGCTCTTCGCTTCGGGTGATCCAATAAGTATTGATAGGCTTTCGCAAACCTTTGAAATTAAACCCGAAGAAGTTGAAAAGTATATAACGGAACTTGAAAAAAAGTTAGACACTTCAAACAGCGGTTGCCGTGTGGTACGTCTTGAAAACACATATCAACTTGTAACCCGTGAGGAGTTTGCACCCTATATAAAAAAGGCGTTTGACATTAAACGCCGCACACCGCTTTCACCTGCGGCACTTGAAGTATTGGCGGTTATTGCATACAATCAACCCGTAACACGCTCTTTTATTGAGCAGGTAAGAGGTGTTGATTGTTCGGGCGTTGTTACAACCCTTGTAGAAAAACAGTTAATAGAAGAACGCGGACGTCTTGAACTGCCGGGCAGACCGTTGCTTTACGGCACTACAAAAAACTTTTTAAGATGTTTTAGTTTGAACGATTTAGGCGATTTACCACCCATACCGCAAAAAAATCCCGAAGTTAACGACTTGGGCGAACAACTTGAAATAGAGGACGGAATTACCTCAGAGGAACAAAATCAGTGAAAATATTTTTAATTATTTTAACGGTTTTAATTTGTTTTTTGTGTTTGTGTCTTTTTTCGCCTGTTATGTTAGATTATTCGTACTGCCAAAAAAATTTTGTAAAAATAAAAATTTGGGGCATAACGGTTTATAATAATCATAATCAAAAAAAATCAGGTAAAAATAACGTCAAACCGTCCGAAAACAACCCCCACAGCAAAGAGGATAACTTTTTTGTTAAAACTTATAAACGCAAAGGTTTTGCCGACACGGTAAAATATTTCGGTGAAGCGGCAGTTATAATTTTAAAAAAGTTGTGCTTTGTTATAAAACATTTAAAAATTAAAAAAATTAAACTTGCCGTTACCGTTGCTACCGATGATGCGGCAAAAACCGCCACTTATTACGGACTTGTTTGCGGTGCGGTGTATTCTGCATTTGCGGTAATTAAAACATATACCGATTTTAAAACCGAAAATATAACCGTAAATGCTGATTTTGACAAATCAAAGTTTGATGTTGAAGCCAAACTTTGCATAACTACAAGGTTATTTTGGCTTTTAGCGGCGGCAATTTTACTTTTGAAAGAATATTACAAATTTAAACGCAAGGATAGTGAAAATCAATGAGTGAAAACAGTATAAAAAACGTAATGGATACCACTATGGAAAAGTTGCGTGCTATGGTTGATGCCGATACCATTATCGGTACACCTATAGTTACAGGCAATATAACCTTAATACCTGTGTCTAAAGTTTCGTTTGGTCTTGCTACAGGCGGTAGCGATTTTCCAAGCAAAAACGGTCAAGCCTTATTCGGCGGCGGCGGTGGTGCAGGCGTTACGGTAAGCCCTATTGCTTTTATTTGCGTTAACGGTGACAATGTTCATATGATGCCTATTTACAGCGATATGAACACAATCGACAAAGCCATAAATATGGCACCCGAATTAATAGACAAGGTTAAAAGTTTATTTAACAAAAAAACCGAAATTCCATTAGAAAAATAATCACATAAAACAAAAGGCATAATTCATAAAATTTTATTGGTGATGTCCAATGAAAAAACTTTTATGCACGGTATTTTGTTTTTTAATGTTTTCAAACTTTTTTACGGTGTCTGCGTATGATGTTTCGGCAAAATCGGCTGTGGTTATAGATGCCCTAACAGGCGAGATATTATATTCCAACAACTGCAATTTGCGTATGCCTATGGCAAGCACCACCAAAATTATGACGGCACTTTTGCTCTGCGAAATGTGTGACGATTTAAACAAAACCGTTACCGTAACGCAAGAAATGGTTGCCGTTGAGGGTTCTTCTATGGGGCTTTTGGCGGGTGACACGGTTTCTTACCACGATTTGTTATACGGCATTATGCTTTCATCCGGTAACGATGCGGCTAACACCGTGGCAATATCACTTTGCGGCAGTATAGATAATTTTGTATCCCTTATGAATAGTCGTGCAAAACAAATAGGCCTTTCCAATACAAATTTTGTAACACCCTCAGGGTTAGATGCCGACTCGCACTATACCACCGCTTACGAACTTGCCCTTATTACTAAAACGGCTATGCAAAATTCAATTTTTGCCGAAGCGGCAATGTCAAAAACGGCACGGTTGTGTTACGGCAATCCGCCTTATTACCGCACCTTAAAAAATCACAATAAGTTGCTTAATATGTATGATGACATTGTAGGTGTAAAAACAGGCTATACGCAAAAATCGGGCAGATGTTTGGTGTCCGCCTCAAAAAGTGAGGGCAAGTTTGTTATAGCCGTAACGCTTAACGATGCAAACGATTGGCAAGACCATCGCTATTTGTTAGATCTTGGCTTGTCGCTTATAAAAAGTGAAAATTTTTCACCCCCGCAAGATATTTTTATTAAAACCGCTGACGGCAAAACCGTAAAAGCAAGCGTTCCGTCTGCTAAAATCGGCGTTACCGAAAGCACGGTTGTAACCTACAGCATTTACGTGCCCGATATTTTGTATTCGCCTGTTAAATCGGGTGATACTGTAGGCTTTGTAAATTATTTTTGCAATGGCGTAAAGGTTTGTTCAAAACCTATAACGGCTCAAAAATCAGCCGAAACAAACAGCAACTCAGTTACATATTTTTTTGAATTATTTAAAAGTATTTTTATGCATTTTTAGGAGATTAAAATGAAAGATAATAAAATAAGACTGCAAAAACATTTGTCCGCTTGCGGTGTGGCGTCACGCCGTAAGGCTGAAGAACTTATCGAACAGGGTAAAGTAAAGGTGAACGGCAGGGTAGCAAGCATTGGCGATAAGGTAGACCCCAAGCGTGACAAAGTAACCGTAAGGGGCAAAAACGTTGTTGCCGTTACCGAAAAAGTTTATATTATGTTACATAAACCACGCGGATACGTCACCACTATGAGTGATGAGTTTAACCGCAAAAATGTAGCCGACCTTGTAAAAGATGTTGGTGTAAAAGTTTTCCCCGTGGGCAGACTTGACCGTGATTCCGAAGGTTTGCTTATTATGACTAACGACGGCGAACTTGCTAACATAATTACACATCCGTCAAGCCACGTTAATAAAACCTACCGTGTAACAGTGGGCGGTGCCGTAAGCGATGAGCAAATTCAAAAAATGTGTAACGGCATTGTTATTGACGGCACAAAAACTCTACCGTGCGATGTTTTTGTAATAGAACGCCGTGAGGATAGAACCGTGCTTAATTTTATTATCCACGAAGGCAGAAACCGTCAAATAAGAAAAATGTGCGATGCCGTAGGTCTTGAGGTTTTACGCCTTAAACGTATTGAAATTGCCGGTGTTAAATTGGGCGGATTAAAATCGGGTTCATGGCGTAATCTTAACGAGCGTGAACTTGTACGCCTTAACAATATTTCAAAATCAAAGGAATCTGAAAATGATTAGCGTTTTGCCTTGTTACGATGAAAACACAATAAAAACTTTATTTAAAAAACACGGCTTGGCAACCGATGAATTTTCGGGTTGCGTTATAGCACGCACAGGGCTTGAGGGTGACGCAATCGGTTATTCACTTTACAGGTTAGATAAAAAAGGCATAACCGTTTTGGCGGTTGAACCTCAAGGTGATGTGCCGCTTGCCGACGGCATTTTACGAAGTGCTTTGCACGTAGCGGCAGAAAAATTCGTGCTTGATGCTTTTTATACCGACACATCACCTATTAGTTTGTTTGAAAAACTTGGGTTTATAAAAAACGCCGATGAAAAACGTTTAAATATTGATAGGCTTTTCGGCGGCTGTAATTGTAAAAAAGGTAATTAATTAAAAAGGAAGTTTAAATTATGTCAAATAATCAAATACCTGTGGCACCGCAGTACATAAAAGATTTTGAGCAATTAGGCTTTGGTATGTTTGTGCATTACGGTCTTTATTCACAACTTAATAAGGGCGAATGGGCATTTAACTATACCGATAAAGATATGAGTAAGTACGAAAAACTTGCCGGAACTTTTAACTGCATTGGTATGGCGGATATTGTTTCAACGGCAAAAGCGGCAGGCTGTAAATACGTTTGCCTTACAACCCGTCACCACGAGGGTTTTTCACTTTATGACCCGTGCGGACTTTCTGATTTTAATTCTTTAAATTCACCCGCAGGGCGTGATATTGTTGCCGAATTTGTTGATGAGTGTCGCAAGGCGGATATTGTTCCGTTTTTTTACCACACAACTCTTGATTGGCACCACCCCGATTTTGAAAACAATTTTGAAGCGTACCTTGATTACCTTTACAAAAGCGTTGAAATTCTATGCACAAAATACGGTAAAATAGGCGGTCTGTGGTTTGACGGCAACTGGTCTAAACCCGATGCCGACTGGCAAGAGGACAGGCTCTACAAAATGATACACCGTTACCAACCCGAAGCAATGGTTATTAACAATTCAGGTCTTCATGCACAGGGCAAAATGGGTAATTCCGAAATAGATTCCGTAACGTTTGAACGCGGTATGGCAAAACCGCTTGACCGCACAGGTCAGCCTAAATATATGGCAGGTGAAATGTGCGAAACTTTGTGCGACCATTGGGGCATTTCAGACGATATAAACTTTAAACCCGTAAAAACTTTAATTGAAAGCCTTTGTAATTGCCGCAAAGTAGGTGCTAACTTTTTGCTTAATATAGGCCCCAACCCCGACGGCAGCGTACCCACAATGCAAAAAGGTATTATGGAGTGCATAGGCAGGTGGATGCACTCTTACGGTACGGCTATTTACAACGGCAGACCGTATTTAACCTATGACAACAAAAAAGAATTCGTTTTAAAAGATATTAAAAATCCTAAAATTGCATATATATTTAAATTTGATGTTAAAAGTGTGGGTGATATTAACGTTTCTTTGGGGGTTGAAGAAAACACCGACAATATGCTTGACAACTTTACCGAACAGGTAGAGTCAATTGAGTGGATGGATAATAACGAGCAACTTGAATTCACCCAAAAAGACGACAAATTATTTGTAAACTTTACACATTACCACTACGGTCAAAGCCTTTGCGTGCGTGTTGCAAAAGTTACTTTAAAATAATTAAAATTTAAAAAATCCTCCGTTTTTGCGGAGGATTTTTTGCTTTACGTCGTGTAAAATTTATCTTTCGGGGTAGGTGTAATTTTTTGGTATCGAGAGCAAATAATCGGCAGACACTTTAAAATAATTGCACAATGCCTTTATGTCATCAATGCTGGGTTCAAATTTTCCACACTCTATGTACGATATTTTTCGTTGAGTCATATTAACCGCTTTACCCAGTTGAGTTTGATTTAAATTTAATTCCTCACGCAATATTCTTATTTTTTCACCAAAAGTAAACGTCACATAAATCACCGCTTACATTTTATATTAGATACAAACTTTCTATTGACTTTTAGATATAAAATATCTATAATATTTTTATCAGCCAACATTCAATTAACGGTTGAAAAAATTATTACAAAGTGCTAAAATAATAATTGCCAAACTTAAATCTTAATATTTTGTTGTAAGTATTTGTGTTTTTATCTTTTGGTAAAAATACGAGTGCTCTGTTTCTATATACAATACTTGCAACAAGTAGCGTTAAGATTTAATTGTTTGGCGACAGTTGGAGCAACGTGTATTTTTCGGTGCGTGGCTTCGGCTACGCACTTTTTTATTTTAAGGAGGATTTGAAAAAATGGAAAACCGAAAAATCAAAAAATTAATCGCAACGCTTTTAGTGGTCGTATTGCTGGTATCGGTAATACCAATGGGTGCGTTCACATTTACCGCATCCGCCGCAACTAACGCCACAAGCGGTACCACAGGCGAGTGCACTTGGTCGCTTGACGGCACAACACTTACCATAAACGGTAACGGTGAAATGGGCAATTACGGTG
>CAZUYL010000011.1:0-22516 GCA_964624945.1 uncultured Ruminococcus sp.
GTTTTATTTACATATATTCGTGACAATTTTGTTGAATCGTTTTTTAAATAAAGGGCATAAATTCAAGGTTTCCTTGAATTTATGCCTGTTTTTTGCTTTTTCCTGCGTCGAATATGATATTCGACGCAGGAAAGGCTTTCTATGGTAGACATCATAGCAAAAGATATGGATATTTTAGAAGACGGATTGCTCTGCTTATATCCTGATGTTCTAAGCATTCTGTTGAAAGATAAAACCACAGGTAAGAATATTCTGTGGGGAACAAAAGATTATATACAAAACGGTGTAGGTTTTGATGAATGTGATGAAATTCAGGTTTATAACATTACAGGTCTTTTTGCCACTGCAATACAACCGCGTACTACAAAATCAAAAGATATACAAACAATGCGTATTAAAACAAAAGCAGAAGTTTTTACACCTTGTTGGGTTTGTAACGAACAAAATAATCTTGTTGATGATGCATGGTTCGGGCGAAAAGGCGTATTCAATATTCCTAACGGGCAAAATTGGATAACGACAAGCAAACCTATAGTTTTTGACGAAATAAAAACATGGAGTAAATACGTGGATTCCAAAAGGCTTGAAATTACTTGCGGCGAGGCTCCGTACTTGGTTAGCCGCTATGATGCGGCAAGCGGCACTTATTTGCCGATATTACAAAGAATAGGTTTGTTAGACAGAAAATTGCGTGTTGTATGTGAAAACTGTAATGATGAAATTGAATGGTATAAATGGGTAATTCGTGCTTATCAAAGTGTATACGGGTACGAATTTCAAGGTGACAGTCTTTTAATTGCCAGAGAAAATCTTTTTTACACTTTCATAGATTATTACAAATACAAATTCGGCAAAACGCCCTCTTTAGACAAACTTAAAAAAATTGCAAATATTATCAGTTGGAATATTTGGCAAATGGACGGTTTGACTTGCACCGTCCCTTATTCATGCCACAGTGTCAAGATGCAAAACGAACAAACATCTTTGTTTAATGATGTTGTTGAATATGAGTCGTGTCCGGGATGTAAAAAAAACGATATGTTTTCTCATAATGGAGTTTATTGCAAAATCAAAGATTGGCGAAGAAAATCGTCATTT
The DNA here is from genome assembly GCA_964624945.1 of uncultured Ruminococcus sp. Lineage (GTDB taxonomy): Bacteria > Bacillota > Clostridia > Oscillospirales > Acutalibacteraceae > UBA737. The sequence continues at coordinate 1,099 of CAZUYL010000011.1, forward strand.
CTGTACGTTTCAATAATTCAAAGGAGGAAAAGCAAATGATGTTATATAAACCTACTGCAAATTATAAACTTATTTACGTTTATACCATTCATGATGAAAAGCATAAAGGAAAGTTAAAGGTTGGAAAAGCAAGTCTATCATCAATTAAAAGCGAAAAACAACTGCCTCCAAACTGTCCGGAGTTGTTGTCTGCTGCAAAATCAAGAATAAATGGGCAAACTCATACAGCAATGATTGATTATGAGATTTTTTATGCAGAACTTGCCATCCGCCATATTACATTAGATGATGGAACTGATTTTACTGATATTTTTGAAGATCGTGAAATTCATGATGTATTAAAAGAAACAGGCTATACTCCCCTTGTGTTTAGGGAAAGCGGAAGAGACAGCGAATGGTTTACTTTAACTTTAGATGTTGTAGTAGATGCTATTAATGCTTATAAAGCAGGTTATAGTATGATACCGCCTAAAACAACTATAAATTCAAATCAAATTTTAGAAAATAAAAAGAAAATTACATTAAGAACCGAACAATCCGATAATGTTGCTAAAACTATGAGTGTTTTTAAAAATAATAATACTATGCTTTGGGACTGCAAGATGCGTTACGGTAAAACTGTTACTGCCTATGAACTTATAAAGCAAATGGGTTTAAAACGCGTTATTGTTGTAACTCACAGACCCGCGGTTGAAGACAGTTGGGACACCGACCACGATTTAATTTTCAAAGGCACAAACCATAAGTTTATTGATAAAATCAAAGATTCGCTTGACGGTTATAATGAAATAAAAGATTCTAAAAACGATAAGATTTTATCTGACCTTATTAAATTTAATACGCCGTTTATTTATTTTACATCAATGCAGGATTTACGCGGTTCTGCCCGTGTTGGCGGTAATTTTAATAAAAACAACGGTGTGTTTGATTTGGATTGGGAAATGATTATCGTTGATGAGGCTCACGAAGGGGTACAAACTGATTTAGGTGAGGCTGTAATCAAGGGATTGCAAAAGAAAAACACCAAAATCTTATCGTTAACAGGAACTGCATACGGGCTTCTTAAAGATTATGGTGACAATGTTTTCACTTGGACTTATGTTGATGAGCAAAAAGCAAAGCATGAATGGACAGAATTGCATCCTAATGAAAAAAACCCGTATGCTGATTTACCTACAATGAATATTCTTACTTTTGATTTAGGTGATGCAATAGAAAATTCTTACCGCTACGTAACCGAAGATTCTGCATTTAATTTCAGGGAGTTCTTCCGCACATGGACAGGCGATATTGAAAGTGACTTTTATCCTGTTCCAAAGGATAAGAATATCGGGGAATTTGTTCACGAAGACGCAGTTTGGTCTTTTTTAAACCTTATCACTACAGATAACGAAAATACTAATTATCCTTTTTCAAAGCCCGAATACATTAATATGTTTAAACATACTTTTTGGATTGTTCCCGGTGTAAAAGAGGCTCATGCACTTCGTGAACTTTTGAGAGCACATCCGTTTTTTAAGCAATACAAAATAGTTGATGTTGCCGGCGATGGAGACCAAGAAGAACGGTATGATTTGGCTTTAAGTAAAGTAAAAAAGGCTATAAAAGAAAACGATAAAACCATTACTATTTCTTGCGATCGGCTTACAACAGGCATAACTGTAAGAGAATGGACTGCCGTTATGATGCTTTCAGGTTCTTCTAAGACATCTGTAAATCGTTATATGCAGGCTATTTTTAGGGTGCAATCTCCCGGTGTTATAGAAGGCAAACAAAAAGAAAACTGTTATGTATTTGACTTTGCACCTGATAGAGCGTTGCAGGTAATAGCCGATGTACATAAATTATCGTCAAAAAGCAAAAAAGGTGAAGACAATGAAAGAAAGGCGTTAGGGGAATTCTTGAATTTTTGTCCTGTTATAGCGGTCGACGGCACAGAAATGCATTATTATGATGTTCCTGATTTAATGCGTCAAATAAAACGTGTTTCTGTTGAAAGTGCCATTAACAGCGGTTTTGATGATAATACCATTTATCTTTCAGATGCGGGTCTTTCACGTTCGGATTTTGATTTGGAAATTTTAAGAAAACTCAGCGATGTTGTAGCCCCTAAGAAAAAAAGCAACAAGAATAAATCGGTTGAGATAACGGGTAACGGGCTTACAAATGAAGAACGCCAAAAACTTGAACGTGTTAAAAAGAAACCCAAAAAAGAACTTACACCCGAAGACAAAGCCTTACTTGAAAAGGAACGCAATGAAAAGAAAGAACAACAAAAACTATTTGATTTATTACGTGCTGTATCAATTCGTTTACCGTTACTGTTCTATGGTGCTGATGCCGATATTACAGAAATAATAAAACTAAAAAATTTTGTAGATATAGTTGATGACGAATCTTGGGGAGAATTTATGCCGAAAGGCTTGCACAAAGACCTTTTTCTTGATATTTCAAAATATTACGACGAGGACGTTCTTGTTGGTGCAGGCTTGCGTATTAGAAAACTTGCAAAAGCGGCAGATGAATATCCGCCTACAATTAGAACGGCGAAAATTGTAGAAATTTTAAGCAAGTTTAAAAATCCCGACAAAGAAACGGTGCTTACCCCTTGGCGTGTTGTAAATATGCATCTGTCGGAAACTCTTGGTGGATATTGTTTTTATGATAAAAAGTTTGAAAAAGAAATCGAAGAACCCAGATTTGTAGAACACAGCAATATAACCGCCGATATTTTGCTTAATGCTAATGCACATATTTTAGAACTCAATTCTAAATCGGGGCTATATCCACTGTATATGGCTTATAGTATATATAATTTCTTGCTTAGTGGCTCAGAAAAAAGCCATTCGTTTGAAGATTTACAAAAGTTGTGGGCATCTGTTTTAGAAAATAATATCTTTGTTCTTTGTAAAACTAAAATGGCACGTAGCATTACAATTAGAACTCTAGCCGGTTATACAGGTATGAAAGTAAATGCACTTTATTTAACAAAACTTTTAGAAAGAATGCAAGATATCGATAGACTGGCTCGTAAATTAACAAATCCCGACACATGGGGAAAGAACGGTGAAAAAATGAAATTTGATGCAGTTGTAGGTAATCCGCCGTATCAAGGAACTAATCATCAACAGGTATACCCAAACTTTTATTTGACTTCAATAAAGATTGGAAAATATGTCACGCTGATTTTTCCAACTGGATGGCAACAACCCAAAAATGCAAATAATTTAAGCAAATTAAATAATGAGGAGATTAAATCAGATAAGCAAATTGTTTTTATAGATAATAAGCAAAATGTATTTCCCGGCATTTCTGGTGCAGAATGGGTTAATATAATTCTTTGGCAAAAAGGATATGATAATAGGTTGAACGGCAGTCAAATGTTTTATACTAATGGAATAGATCCTATAGTTAAACAACTCTTATGCAATAAAGAAGAAATAGAAAAACCATATCAAATTGTAAAATTAGAAAAAATAGTTAAAAATTCTGCTGATTTTACCCCATTGTCAAATTATACTTCATCTTTAAAACCGTATGGATTAAGAACGGATTTTCTTGATAATCCTCAAAAATATAATTTGCCAGATGTGAAAATAAATATGGAAACAGATACAGATATAGTTTTATTTGGTTTGGAAAATCGCAAACAAGTTGTTAGATATTTACCTTATGATTACCCATTACCTAAAAAAACATCTGCGTTTAACAACTATAAAGTGTTTATCGGAAAAGCATGGGGTAATTTTTCAACAGGATATTTAGGCGGTGCATATGCGGATATAATTATAGCAAGACCTAATGAAATATGTACTGAAAATTTTTTAGAAAGTGGTAATTTTGATAGTAAGGATAAAGCGATAAAACATGCTAAATATCTTATGACTCGATTTGCAAGAGCCTTGTTATTTGTTAGGAAAAATTCTCAAGACAATTCTAAAGAAAAATGGGTATCTGTACCTGTCCAAGATTATTCGGAAAAGTGGTGGGATTTATCTATTGAAGAAATTGAAGAAAGGTTGTTTGATAAGTACTCTATTCCAAAAGAAATTAGGGATTTTGTCAAGAAAAATATTCAACCTAGAGATGAATCAAACATAAAGAATATTTAATTGCTTAATGTTATTCGCTATGCGTAAAATAATTTAAAACAACAAAAACCGTACCCTTGAGTATTATGCTTTTGGGTACGGTTTGTTATTTATTTAGATATTGATTAGAAGAAATCTAAATTAAATGAATTTTAAATGTGGTTATACGGCATATTCAGTTCAATCCTGTTGCTTTTAGGTAATCGGCATAAGCCTGTTCCCAAGCGGCGTTTTCGCTTGGTGTATATGTTTTAATTTCTGTAGAATTTGAAACAACTTTACGCAATTCGGTAAAATCGGCAATGTCGCCCAAAGCGTTAAACGCAACGCCGATGTTACCCATAACGGTGGCTTCGGTAGGTCCTGCCAAAACGGGTACGTTGCAGGCATCACTTGTCATTTGGCAAAGCAATCTGTCTTTTATGCCGCCGCCTAAAATGTTGATGCTGTGGTATGTTTTGTCGCCCAAAGCGTTGAGCGAATTGAATGTGTATTTGTATTTCATTGCAAGGCTCTGGTAAATACAACGCATAACTTCACCACGGGTTTGCGGTACGTATTGACCGGTTTTTTCGCAATATTCTTTTACCCTCTTAGGTAGGTTGCCCGACGGTTCAAATGCAGGGTCATCAACGTTTATAAAGCATTTAAACGGTTCTGAAGCGAGTGCCTCTTTTTCAAGGGTGTCAAAACCTACTTCATCACCTTCGCGGCGGAACTGACGGCGTGATTCTTGAATGAGCCAAAGTCCCATAATATTTTTAAGGAAACGGGTTGTATCCTCAAAACCGCCTTCGTTTGTAAAATCTGCTTTAGCGGCAGCAGGGGTGAGAATAGGTGTTTTGCTTTCTATACCGAAAAGGCTCCAAGTACCGCAACTGATGTAAACAAAGTCGTCACGGTCGGTGGGTGTTGCTGCAACGGCAGATGCGGTATCGTGTGATGCAACTGCAATTACAGGCACTTTTTGACAACCTAATTCTTCGCAAATTTCATCGGATAAATAGCCGTAAATACTGCCCGGTTTGGTTATAGGTGCAAAAATAGATTTAGGCAAACCTAACTGCTCTATTAACTCAAAATCCCAATCTTTTGTGTAGGGGTTAAGCAAATTAGAGGTAGATGCAATGGTTGCTTCCTCTTTCATTTCGCCTGTAAGCATATATCCGAAAAGGTCGGGCATCATAAGCATTTTGTCGGCACGGTCTAAAAGGTCAGGTTCGTTGAATTTTAAATACATAAGTTGATATATTGTATTAAAATGAATAAACTGCAAACCTGCTTTAGCGTATAAATCGTCTTTTGAAATTATTTCAAACACTTTTTCCGGTACCGAATGTGTGCGGTTGTCACGGTAGTGATAAGGATTTGCAAGTAATCTGCCGTTTTTGTCAAGCAGACCGAAGTCTACGCCCCAAGTGTCAATGCTTACAGCATCGAAACCACCTTCATTTACGGCTTTTGTAATACCTGTTTTAATTTCAAAAAACAGACGCAATACGTCCCAATACATACTGCCCCTTACAACAACGGGGTCGTTTGAAAAACGGTGAATTTCTTTCATATTGATTTTGCCGCCGTCAAGTGTGGCAAGCATTGCTCTGCCACTTGATGCACCAAAATCGAAAGCGAGAACTTTTTTCATAAAAGCATCCTCCAAATAAATAACTTTATATAACAATAATAACAAATTTATTGCCTTTTGTCTACAATTTACTTGTAAAAAATTATATTTAAACGTATAATAAGCCTATGAAAGATTTATGGAATTATTTAAAAACGGCAAAAAAACCCATTGTGCTTTACGGTATGGGTAACGGAGCCGATAAAATTATATCGGTGCTTAAAAGTTATAATATTGAGGTGTCGGGCATTTTTGTGTCCGACGGTTTTGTGCGTAAAAAAACATTTCACGGATTTGAAATTACAGATTATGCAACGGCAAAATCCCGCTTTGGCGATATGATAGTGCTTTTGTGTTTTGGTACGTCGCTTGACGCGGTGATTTACAATATTAAAAAAATCGCATCCGAGCAAGAACTCTATGCCCCCGATGTTGCGGTTTACGGAAATCTGCTTTTTAATTATGATTATGCCGCCGAAAACCGTGAAAAACTTGAAAAAGTTTATAATATGCTTGCTGATGATACATCAAAAAAAGTTTTTGAAAATGCGGTAAAATATAAACTTAGCGGAAAAATCGACTTTCTTTTTGATTGTGAAACACCGCCCGACGAGGTTTATGAAAACATACTTAAATTCGGCTCAAGCGAAATTTATTATGATTTAGGTGCCTACAGGGGCGACACGGTAGAGGAGTTTTTGTCGCACGTAAACGGTTACAAAAAAATAGTTGCGGTAGAGCCCGACGTTAAGACATATAATAAACTCTGTGCCGCTACATCAAACATAAACAATATTGAAAATATTAATGCCTGCATAAGTGATTTTAACGGTGAAGCATATTTTGATATGCAAGCCTCACGCGGTTCGGCTATAGGCAACGGCTGTGACAGGGTTAATTCGGTTACAATAGATAAACTTGCAAAAAATGATGTTCCCACGTATATAAAAATGGATATCGAGGGTGCCGAGACCGATGCCGTAAATGGTGGTGCCGACACAATAAGCCGTTTTAAACCGAAAATGCAAATAGCGGCATACCACCGCAGCGAAGATTTATTTGCCATACCCGAACGTGTTTTAAATTTGCGTGGCGATTATAAAATTTATTTACGCCACTTTCCGAGTTTGCCTTGTTGGGATATGTCTTACTATTTTATTTAAACAGATTATGCATAAAAATGCCGTTTTGTTGTAATTTTGCACAATATAAACGGCATTTTTCCTTGACAGAGTGTTAATATAGTGGTAAAATTACATAGATAAGTTTAAACTGTATTTGTGAATAATTGGCGAATTTCATACAATACTGAAAATTGTTATCACGGGGGATATCAGCGGTCCCCGTGCGAATTTTTTATCTGTTTCGCAAAAACCGCTTTAAAAATATAAGGAGGGATAATTTTGCCCGAAAATCCAATTTTTTACGTAATATTCGGCGTAATTGCATTAGTGGTTTGTGCTATAGGTTTTGTGGCAGGCTCTGTTACCAGACGCCGTTCTGCCGAAAAAACCATCGGCTCTGCCGAAGAAGAAGCAAAACGCATTTTAAACGATGCTATTAAAACTGCCGAAACCAGAAAAAAAGAAACATTAATCGAAGCCAAAGAAGAAATCCATCAATTACGACAAGACACCGAAAAAGACCTTCGTGAAAGACGTTCCGAAGTGCAACGTCAAGAACACCGTCTTCAACAAAAAGAGGAAACTCTTGATCGCAAAACGGACAATTTAGAGGCTAAAGAAGAAAAACTTGCTGAAAAGGCAAAACAAATTGATGCCAAACTCGAAGAGTGTGAACAATTAAAACGCAGTCAACTTGAAATGCTTGAAAAAATTTCAGGTCTTTCAAAAGAGCAGGCAAAGGCAAATCTTTTACAGTTGTTAGAGGGCGAACTCACCCACGAAAAAGCCGTAAAGATTATGGAATTTGAACAACAAACCAAAGATGAGTCCGACAAACTTGCACGTGAAGTTATTGCCCACGCAATTCAGCGTTGTGCGGCTGACCATTCATCTGAACTTACCATCTCGGTAGTACCGCTACCAAATGACGAAATGAAGGGTAGAATAATCGGTCGTGAAGGCAGAAATATTCGTGCTATTGAAAACGCCACAGGCGTTGACCTTATAATCGACGATACCCCCGAAGCAATTACCGTTTCAAGTTTTGAACCAATACGCCGTGAAATTGCACGTGTAACACTTGAAAAACTTATTGTTGACGGCAGAATACATCCTGCAAGAATTGAAGAAACCGTTGCTAAAGCAACAGCTGAGGTAGAGGCGGTAATCAAACAGCAGGGCGAACGTGCTATGGTTGAAAGCGGTGTGCATAATTTGCACCCCGAACTTGTTAAGTTGTTGGGCCGTTTGCATTTCCGTACAAGTTATGGTCAAAATGTGCTTAATCACTCGCTCGAGGTATGCTACCTTTCAGGTCTTATTGCAGCGGAACTCGGTGTCGATGTTACACTTGCAAAACGTGCAGGACTTTTACACGATATTGGTAAAGCACTTGACCACGAGCAAGAAGGTTCGCACATTCAACTCGGTGTTGAGGCGGCTAAAAAATACCGTGAAAGCGAAGCGGTTGTTCACGCAATTCACGCTCACCACGGCGATGTAGAGGCAAAAACCGTAATAGCCTGCATTGTTCAGGCTGCCGATGCCATAAGTGCAGCAAGACCCGGTGCTCGACGTGAAAACATTGAAAGTTACATCAAACGTCTTGAAAAATTAGAGGAGATCGCCAAATCCTTTAACGGCGTTGAAGATTCTTACGCTATTCAAGCAGGCCGTGAGGTTCGCATTATTGTTAGACCCGATGCCGTAAGTGATGACCAAATGGTTATTATGGCACACGATATTGTTCAAAAAATAGAAAATGAACTTGAATATCCCGGACAGGTTAAGGTTAACATTATTCGTGAAAGCCGTGCGGTAGATTACGCGAAATAATCATTAATTAAAATCAAAAAAATGCTCTCTTTAAGTTAAATGCTTTAAGTGGGCATTTTTTGTTGTTAAATACCTTTAAAACGGCACTAAAGACCGATATTTTTTCTTGTAATTGACGATGCTGTATGCTATAATAAACTATAATTATATTTACAGGTGGTTAAAGTATGAAATGTCCTTTTTGTGCTTATGAGGAAAGCAAGGTTATTGATTCACGCCCTACCGATGAGGGTGAGCGTATACGCCGCAGGCGTGAATGTTTAAAATGCGGAAAACGTTTTACAACTTATGAAATGATTGAAAGCCTGCCGATAATTGTTATTAAAAAAGACGGTTCGCGTGAAACGTTTGATCGCCAAAAATTACTTACCGGTATGTTAAGGGCTTGCGAAAAGCGACCTGTATCTATTGAAACTTTAGACCGAGTTATATCCGACATAGAAACCGTTATTCAAAATTCGCTCGACCGTGAGGTAAGCAGCGTTAAAATAGGCGAACTAGTTATGGAAAAACTTAAGGCGATTGATGAGGTTGCTTATGTGCGTTTTGCATCGGTTTACCGCCAATTTAAAGATATTAATACTTTTATGGCAGAACTTAATAAATTGCTCACTAAATAGGAGATACTTTAAATTATGAACAATTACGAACAAATGGCAGAATTATTACTGCCAAATATTGATAAAACCCCCGATTATTACGAAAATTTATATCCCGAACGCAATTTGCCTGAGGGTGCCGCTGTTACAAGAATTGCACCTTCCCCCACGGGATATTTGCACTTAGGCGTTTTGTTTACATCACTTGTAAACCGTATTACAGCAACATCTACGGGCGGAATTTTTTACACCCGAATTGAAGATACCGACAAAAAACGTGAGGTTGAAGGTGGTATAGAAGATATTATTGACGGCTTAAAACGTTTTGGTATTGAAATAGATGAAGGTTTTATAAGCGGTACCGAACAAAAAGGCATTTACGCACCGTATCAACAAAGTCACAGGGCTGAAATTTATCAAACCTATGTAAAAGACCTTATTAAAAAAGGTCTGGCGTACCCTTGCTTTTGCACTTCTGAAGATTTAGAAGCTGTAAGAAAAGTGCAAGAAGAAAATAAAATACGCACAGGTTACCATGGTGAATATGCACGTCACCGCAACATAACTTTTGAAGAGGCAAAAACTCTTGTTGAAAGCGGCAAATCTTTTGTTATACGCTTGCGTTCAACAGGTGACGAGCAAAACCGTATTGCTTTTGACGATTTAATAAAGGGTAGAATTGAAATGCCTGAAAATGATGAAGATTTTGTTTTGCTTAAATCCGACGGCATACCAACCTATCATTTTGCACACGCAATAGATGACCACCTAATGCATACAACCCACGTTATACGCGGTGATGAATGGATTTCTTCTGTGCCGAAGCATATACAACTTTTCAAATTGCTTGGCTTTAAAGTGCCTAAATACGCACACGTTTCACCTATTATGAAACTCGACGACGGTGCAAAACGCAAAATTTCAAAACGTAAAGACCCGGAGGCAGCAGTACACTTTTTTGCCGAACAGGGTTACGAATCAATTTCGGTTATTGAATATCTTATGACGATTGCCGCCTCCGATTTTGAAGATTGGCGACGTGCTAATCCCACAGCCGATTACAGAATATTTAAGTTTAAACTTAAAAAGATGTCGGTTTCGGGTGCGTTATTTGACGAAAACAAACTCAACGATGTAAGCAAAATAAAAATTGCCGCTATGAAGAGTGATGAAGTTTACGAAAAACTTACCGCTTGGGCAAAAGAATTCGACACCGAATTTTACGAACTTCTTACCGCAAATCCCGAATTTTCAAAGGCAATGCTTGCAATCGACCGTGACGATGCTAAAAAACCGCGTAAAGACCTTGCAAAATGGAATGAAGCAAAAGAGTATTTTGCATACTTTTTCCGTTCGCTTTACAAACCGTGCCACACTTTACCCGAACATATTTCAAATGAAGATGCAAAGGCGTTTTTATGTGAATATAAAAAGGTTTATGACGTTTCAGATGACCGTCAAGCGTGGTTTGATAAAATCAAGTTGGTAGCACCTGCTCTTAATTTTGCCGCAGAAACTAAAGAGTACAAGGCAAATCCCGATGCGTTCAAGGGTAGTGCAGGTGATCTTAGCACAATTTTGCGTATTGCAATAACAGGCAGAACAAACACCCCCGACCTTTGCAGTATTATGGCGGTGCTTGGTAAAGACGAATGCTTTAAACGTATTGATGAAATGACAGAGGTTTTATAAATGGAAGAGAACAAAATTTTAACTAATGAAACAGAGGTTGTAAAACCCTCTAACTTTATTTACGATTTTATTGATGAAGATTTAAGCGAGGGTGTGTACAGCCGTGTGCAAACACGTTTTCCACCCGAACCTAACGGCTATTTGCATATAGGTCATGCAAAAGCAATTTGCATTGATTTCGGCACAGCCGAAAAATACGGCGGTAAATGTAATTTACGTCTTGACGACACCAACCCCACTAAAGAAGATGTTGAATATGTAGATGCCATTAAAGAAGACATTAAATGGCTCGGCTTCGATTGGGACAATGTTTATTATGCGTCAGATTACTTTGATTTTATTTACGAATGTGCCTTAAAACTTATTGACAAGGGTCTTGCTTATATTGACGAGTCAACCCCCGATCAAATACGTGAAATGCGTGGCACACTTACCGAAGCGGGTACAAACAGTCCCTATCGTGACCGCCCCATAGCAGAAAGCCGTGAACTTTTTGCTAAAATGACTAACGGCGAAATTGAAGAGGGCAAAATGGTATTGCGTGCAAAGATTGATATGTCATCTTCAAATCTTAATATGCGTGACCCCATTATATACCGTGTTCTTAAAGCACATCATCACCGCACAGGTGACAAGTGGTGTGTATACCCCATGTACGATTTTGCACACCCGTTAAGCGATGCCCGCGAGGGTGTAACACACTCTTTGTGTTCGCTTGAGTTTGAAAACCACCGTCCGCTTTATAATTGGGTGCTTGCCGCTGCTGACATTACGGTTGAACCGCCACGTCAAATTGAGTTTGCCCGTATGAACGTTAACTACACACTCACAAGCAAACGCAAGTGTTTAAAACTTGTAAATGACGGTCTTGTAAGTGGTTGGGATGATCCCCGTATGGCTACAATATGCGGTATGCGTAGACGCGGTTATCCGTCACAGGCGGTACGTGCTTTTGTTGATAAAATCGGTGTTTCAAAGGCATACAGCGTAATCGACTATGCTTTGCTTGAATCTTGCGTGCGTGATTATCTTAACGAAAACGCCGACAGGGCAATGGCGGTTTTACGCCCCTTAAAAGTAATAATCGACAATTATCCTGCCGATAAAACCGAGCAAATCGAGGTTGATGTTAACCCCAACAAGCCCGAACTTGGTAAAACAAGTGTTACTTTTTCTAAAGAAATTTACATCGAGCAAGATGACTTTATGTTAGACCCACCGGGCAAATATTTCAGACTTTGCCCCGCAAAAGAGGTAAGACTTAAAGGTGCTTACTACATTAGATATGTTTCTCACGAAGAAGACGAAAACGGCAATATAACTGCAGTTCATTGCACCTATGACCCCGAAAGCCGCGGCGGTGAAACGCCCGACGGCAGAAAGGTAAAAGGCACATTGCATTGGGTAAGTGCCGAAAATTGCATTAATGCCGAAGTTCGACTTTATGATAGACTTTTCAATGTTGAAAATCCAAGCGATGAAGAGGGCGTATCTTCTTTTGCAGATAATTTAAACCCCGATTCTTTAACCGTATTAAACGACTGCGTAATTGATGCAAGCCTTAAAAACGTAAATGTAGGTGACACATTCCAATTTATGCGTCAGGGTTATTTCTGTGTTGATAAAGATTCAACTGCCGATAAAATAGTATTTAACCGCACAGTTGCTCTCAAAGACTCGTTTGCAAAGAAAAAATGATAACAGTTAATAATATTTTAGATTTTTTAAAACAAAAATATCCGCTTGATACCGCATGCGATTTTGACAATGTTGGTCTTTTGGTCGGCAACGGTGATGCTTGCGTATCAAAAGCGGTGGTTTGCCTTGACTGTGATATCAACACGGTAAATTACGCCAAAAGCATTAATGCAAATTTAATAGTAACACACCACCCCGTAATTTTTAACGGTTTAAAAAGCGTAACTACGGGTTCGGTGGTTTACGAATTGTTGAATTCTGGTATATCGGTAATATCTATGCATACTAATTTAGATATTGCACAAGGCGGTGTAACCGAGCAACTTTGCAGTGCGTTGCAACTCACCAATGTAACACCTTTTGTGGCACACGACGGTTTTTTGATAAGGTCTGCCAACTGCAAAATTAAAAATGCCGATGAACTTGCAAATCACATAAAAAAGCAACTTGGCACGGCGGTTCGCTACGCCGATAGCGGCAGAGCAATAAATAAGGTTTTGGTTTGTTCGGGTTCGGGTGGCGACTTTTTGCAAGACGTTATCGAAAACAATTATGATGCCTTAATTGCCGCCGATATAAAGCACAACGTTTTTATTGATGCAATAAATTGCGGAGTTACCGTTTTTGATGCAGGGCATTATCAAAGTGAAAACATTATAACCGACGCTTTGAAAAAAACTTTATCCGATAATTTCGGCGAATTGATATTTAATGTTTTTTATAATTCAAAAATCAAATACTGCTAAAAATTCCGACAGTCAAATTTCGACTGTCGGTTTTGTTTAAATTGTTATATTTCTATTGCAATTGCTTTTTGATAGTTGTATAATATTACATATTAAAATTTTGTATCAAATGAGGTGTTTGTTTGGAAAAGTCTTTAATTATGCGATATTTTACCCCTGCGGAATCGACCGATGACGGTTGGGAGAAATATTCACTGCCCACAGGTAACGGATATTTCGGTGCAAGTGTATTCGGTGGCACCGATAAAGAACGCGTGCAGTTTACAACCAACACATTTGCAAATCCGTACAGTTTGGGTGGCGTTAGCAATTTCGGAGAATTTTTTATAACCTTTAATCATAAAAATGTTTCTGATTACGAGCGTGGTATCACCCTTAAAGACGGCGTGGTTTATTCACGTTATAAAGCCGACGGCGTTAATGTAACACGTTCGGCGTTTACAAGTTACCCCGATAAAGTTTTTGCTTATAAAATTGAAACCGAAAACGGCACTATTGATTTTAAAACCGAACTTTATATACCGTATCTCAACGATCGCACGGTAGAAGAGGGTGGCAGAACAGGTGAAATTACACTTGACAGCACCACCCTTGTTATGCGTGGCACCCTGCCTTCACGCGACCTTACTTATGAGGCACGCCTGTCTGTTATAACCGACGGCGAAATCACATTTGACGGCACGGTACTTTGCGTTAAAAATTCAACAAAATCAACAATACTTTATACGCTTGATACCTCTTACAAACTTTGCCCCGAAGTATTCCAAAACGGTTGCTTTAAGGCAATAGGTGAAGATCCGCACAATAAGGTTACCGCTTGTCTTGAAAACGCTTTAAAACTCGGTTGGGCTGAACTTTACAACCGCCATTTAGAAGACTACGGCAACCTAATAGGCAGGGTAGAGTTTGATTTAGGCGGTACAGATGACGGCAGATCAACCGAAGATTTAATTAAATCTTATCAAGACGGCAATGCCGAACCGTATTTAGAAGAACTTTATTATGCCTACGGCAGATATTTGCTTGTTTGCTCTTCAAGAAAAGGCACACCGCCCGCATCACTTCAAGGCGTTTGGACCGTTCACGATAAATCCCCTTGGAGTTGCGGTTTTTGGCACAATATAAATGTTCAAATGAATTATTGGCCCGCATTTAGCACAAACCTTGCCGAAACTTTTGAGGCGTATGCTGATTATTGGAAAAATTATTCAAAACAGGCAGGTGTTAGTGCATCTAACTGGATTCGTGAAATGAATCCCGAAAACTATGTTGAGGGTGAAGGCGAATGCGGTTGGATTATAGGCACAGGTGCTTGGATGTATCAGGTAGAAGGTATGGGCAGAAACACCCATTCGGGCCCCGGTACAGGCGGTATGACCTCTAAAATGTTTTGGGATTATTACGATTTTACCCGTGACAAAAACGTTTTGAGTGAGTATTCATACCCTGCGGTTCACGGTATGTCAAAGTTTTTAACCAAATGCGTAAAAAATTACGATGGCAGATACCTTTGCAGTTTTTCGGCTTCGCCCGAACAGACCTTATCGGGCGGTTGGGTGCATTGGCATCCGCATCAACAGTATTATCACACCGTTGGTTGTGCTTTTGACCAACAGTTCATTTACGAAAATGCCGTTGATGACCTTAAATGTGCCGAAATTTTAAACGTAACCGACACAACCATTGAAACTGAAAAACAACAAATTGACGGCTACGGACCTATTCAAGTGGGTTACAGCGGTCAAATAAAAGAATATGATGAAGAGCATTTTTACGGTGAAATCGGCGAGGCTCACCACCGTCATATATCGCAATTGGTGGCACTTACCCCAGGCAACACCATAACACACAGCACACCTGCTTGGCTTGATGCCGCAAAAATCACTTTGCAACTCAGGGGCGATAAATCAACAGGTTGGGCACTTGCACATCGCCTTAATGCGTGGGCACGTGTGGGCGACGGCAACCATTCTTACTTGTTGTTGCAAAACCTTTTAAAAGAACGCACCCATCCAAACCTTTGGGACGTTCATCCCCCGTTCCAAATTGACGGCAACTTTGGTGCAACATCGGGTATGACCGAAATGGTTCTTCAAAGTCACGAGGGTTATATTTCACTTCTACCTGCCCTGCCTGATGCTTGGAAAAACGTTGCATTTAAAGGCTTAAAGGCACGCGGCAACTTTACGGTTAATTGTGAATATAACTGTGATACGGTTAAAAAACTTGAAATAACATCGGTTTGCGGCGGAACCCTCAAACTGCGTTATGAAGGCTTTGAAAATGTCAAAGTATTCTGTGACGGCAATCCGGTAACTACCGATTGTGACGGATTTTTTGTAACCTTTGAAACCGAAAAGGGCAAAACCTACACCTTTGAAGGCTTTAAAAAGGTAGAACGCCGCCCAATAGTTGAAAGTTTTACTGCCGATTGGAGCGAGAACGGTGTCTTGCTTAATTGGAACGGCAATTCAAAACAATATGCCGTTTGCAGAGCAATCGACAATGACAGCAATTACACGGTGCTTGCCGTTACAAGTGACTGCAATTATACCGATACCGCTTATAATTCAAACCAAAAGGCAAGAATTACTTACAAGGTAATTTGTGCCGATACTGCTTTTGATACCGCTTGCGACGGTGCGTTGGCAACATTAAACCCCGCCGACACTTTAGAAAAAGAACGTTATGAGTTGTTGCTGCATACAATAAATCAAAACTTTGGCTGATATTAACAAATAACAAAACTAAAAGGCTTTTGGCACTTATGTGTCAAAAGCCTTTTTGATGTAATGTTTTAATTTATTTTGTTGTTTTCTGCGGTGAGTCTGATGTTCTTAATCATTTTATTAAACGCAGAAGACGTAATCTTACCTGACGGAACGCCGTCTATACTGTATTGATATTCGGTTGCATTTGCTTTGTAAAAATCAATAACCATATTTGAATTATCGTAGTAGGTAAAGGTTACGGTAGCATCTACCGTGTCCGAAACGTTACTCAAAGCAAAACTGCTCGACTGAATACCAACAAAATCGGCGTAGAACTTCTGGAAGTAGGTAGTTGTAATTTTTTTGCCGTCAACTTCAATGTTATAGGTTTTGTTGTTTTCGCTGTCTTCTGTGTAAGAAATATCGAATTTAACCTCGCCGTTAACATCTTTGAGTGTAAGAGCGGTAATATCGTTTATAGAATTCATAAACAAGTTTTTGTAGTACAAATCTTCTGTAGTGTATTCCATAAAACCGATACTGCTAGATAAAACTTTACGTATAAGTTTTGCACCGTCATAAACAACCGCACAATAATCATCGTCGATTTTAGAAATCTTAAATGTTTTTGTTTCGCCGTCAATAGTCATAGAAACCTGTGCATCGGGTTTATCTAAACCGAATTCCGCAAGGGTTTGGTCGTTAATTTCCCAAGCGTAAGCACCTGTTACGGCAATCTCTTGCGAGAAGAGATACACAAACGGTGTCAAATTTTCCGAGTTGACATAGCGTTTTGCAGGTTCGGTGATAATGTAGGGAATCAATGCATCCGAATCGGTTTCACCGGTGTTGTTTATAATTGTAAGATTTTCGGGGAACAACTTACCCGAAATTTTAAGGGTGTCAAAATAAGCGTAGGCACCGTCATCACTCTTGTTTTCGCTTGTGTCGGAATTAAATGTTGTAGCAGGTATAGAGGTTTTGTCGGCTAAATCCAAAAGTGAAAATTCAAAACTTGAAAAGGCTGAATCTTCTGCCAAATAGATTTTGTCTTCACCGTCTAATTTAAGGTAAGAACCCAAACCGTCGGGTGACTCTTCACCAATTAAAACCGTATAGGTGCTGCCGTCTGATTCGGTTACGGTAACCTTAATTTTAGGTGTGTCAAAACCACATTCCGAAGCGGATTTTGAGGTTATTTCTTGAATTGCGGTAACACTTGCCGTAGAATCTACAATGCTTTTCATAGTGGTGTTACTCAATTTTGAAATATCAATGTTTTCAACCGACCAATAGGTAGTGGTTGTGGTTTCGCCATCATCATCTGTTACGGTTATATCTTTTGTTGTGAAGTTAAATGTACCGTTAGAGTTGGTAATTTCAACATTTGTAAAGTTTGATGACTCTTTATCTAAAACGGTAATTTCACTAAAAATAGAATCGGTAGACGATGTATCATCATCGGCCTTTTTTGGTATAAAGAGTATTGTTGCAACGGTGCACGTAAAAATTAATATAGCCGCCAAAACAACTGCAAGAAGCATAATTACTCTTTTGCCTGAATTTTGCTTTTTTCGGTCATTGTGTTCTTGCGGTGCCGAAAAAACCGTGCTTTCCGCAAAATCTTGACCTTCAACCTCAGCCTCTGTTACAGATGTTTCATCTGCAGAAAGGTTTTCGGTTTCGTGGGTTTTATCGTTTTTGAAAAAATCACTCATCTGGCGTTTCTTCTCCTTACGCAAACAAAAATACAAACTGCTATTATAAGAATCGGAACTATAATAACAAAAATTACTCTAACAGTTTTTGCCTGACTGTCGGTTACGGTGAAAGATTCGTTTTCGATTATTTTTGCCGTAAATATTTTTGTGTTTTCACCGACATCAATGTGTGAAGCCCTGCCTGTGCATAAAACAGTTATTTCTTCGTTATAGTTGGCATACATTTGTGCATATTGCGATTCGATAAATTCAACGCTTGAAAATGCCATTATATAACTCTTAAGGTGGTTGTTTTCATCACTTTCGTCGTCGTTTTCCCATTTGGCTTGAACCGCTTGAACAACGCCTGCACGTGTGCCCTTATCGGCATCGGTGTAATCTGACCATGTGCTGTCAGCACCTACGGGTGCTACAACGGTATAGGGTGAACTTTGCACTAAAATAGAGGTTGTAATATCAGTGCTTGCAGGGGTGCAGGTTGTCATAGGAACGTTGTAATCGGTAATAGCATAACCGTTTGTACCTATTTGTGAAGTGAGCAATGTGTCATCTTCAAGTTCTGCGGGGTACAAACCAAGTGCTGTAGGTGCATTTGCTAAGTGACTTTGAGAGTTGGTTTCAAAAAGAATACCGTCTTCAAAAGCAATACCCCATTGCTGCAAGAATGAGTTTAAGTTAGGCAACTGCGGGCAGGTGGCATCGGCAAAATAAACCAAGCCTTTACCAAGTTTGCCGTCGTTGTCAAGAAAATCGCTTATAGCGGTAATTTCGGTCTCACCGAAATCAACCGTTGGAGAAACAATCGCTATGGTGTCATACTCATTTGAAATATTTGAAATAATAGTGTCACTTATTACGGTAACTTCATAGTTATTTCTTTCAAGAGTTTCGGTGTATGCTGTTGCATAGTCTTTTGTGCTGTGACCTGTAAGCAATGCAATGCTTTTTGTTTCGGCATTGGTTACATAATCAAGTGCACTTGTAACCGCTGTTTCAACCTTACTGCTGGTAACGGTTTGTGCTGTGTAATAATAACTTGATTGACTTTCCGAAATGTTAAATAAATCGGTAATTTTAAGCAATTTATATCTTTCGTTATTGTTTACTTCACTTGATATTAATACATCGCAAGGGCTAAATGTAATTGTAGAGTAGTTTTTAACAAATGCGGTGTATTCGCTGCTTTGCGGGTCTAAAAATGTTACGTTTATGTTTTTGTTGTAATCTTGATATTTTTCTATAAGTTCCGCCGCTTGTGTAAAGTAATCGCTATCGGCAGTAAGACCGTAACCCTGTGTGGCATATGCCGAAAAACTTTCTTTAGGTGAAAATACGGTAATTTCAATGGGGGCATCAATGGTTTTGATGTATTCAATGTTTTCTTTACTGATAGAATTTTTCTTGTCAGAAGTCATATCAAAATCCAAATGGAAACGGTCTGACAAAGCATATACAAGAACATTAAGCACAATAAGTGCTACAAGCACAACGGCTGTAATTACAATAGAATAACTGCCGTGAGCAAGCAAATAATCGTTTCTGATTTTGCGGTCACGTGCTTTTTTTGCCTTTTTTTCTTTTTTAGCGGCAGCATCATCGTCTTGCAGCAAGGAATTTACCTCTGCTTCGGTTTGAAAATTATCAGAGGTTTCAATTATTTCTATATCTTTGTTACGTTTGTTTTTCATAATAATTTCATCCTCCCTATTAAGACCATCTGCGTTTTTCGAGTGAACGCTCTGTTAAGAACAAAAATGCTGCTGTAATGCTTAAGAAATAAATAATATCATAAACAGATAACATCTGTTCGCCAAAACTGTTCACGCGTGAAACGAAGTCGAGATTTTCAACGAATTTAAGCAAATATCTGCAAACAAAATAGAACATTTTTACCATTTTGTTTGTTGCGGTTTCAGGTACGCTTATTTGACCTACAAGGCTACTTAAACTTATAAGAAAAATGTTGACCGCAAGTGAAGAAACCGTTGCTACAATAGAACTTTCGGTAAGTGATGAAATAAACATACCTATAGAAATAAGTGCCGAGCCTAAGAACAACATACCGATAAGTGCATAAATGTAAGAAAAGAAACTTGTTTCAACAAATGCCGAAACAATTATTTGAAAAATAACCGTAGGTGCAAAACCCAATGCCAAAATAGCAAATGCGGCGGTAAACTTGCCCAAAACTATGCTTGACAGTTTAACAGGGGCGGTGAGCAACACTTGGTCAATTTTTTGACGGCGTTCATCACTGAAAGTACGCATTGTAAGTACAGGCACTGTAAACATAACAATGGTAGACATATTAAGTATAACGTAGTTTACCACAGGAGCACCTTGAGCAAATATTAGATCAAAAAATATGCCTAAAAACAAATAGTATACACAAATAAATATATAACCGAGCGGATTTGTGAAAAATGATTTAAATTCGCGTTTAAATACAGCAGTCATTATAACTCAACCTCCTCTTCATCAACGGGGAATTCTAATATAAAGTCTTCGGTAATGTCAAGTGTTTCGTCAATACCAAGCATTTTGCGTGCTTCTATGTTAGAACTTGCCTGTGTAAGTTTTAAGAAAATTTCTTCAAGGGTTAAGCGGTTGCTTGTAAGTGATAGTAACTGTTTTTTGCGTTCGGCAATTCTGCCCGAAATAGCGGCACGTACATCGTAATCTTCTTCTGGTACAATTTCAAAATCATAGGCACCGTTCTCTTTTTTACCGAGCGACACAACCGTTTTTACGCCCTTAACCGTTTTTAGTGCGGCAAGCATATCCTTTTCGTCGCAAATAACACGTGCTACAAGTGAATGACTTGTAGAAAGTTTTTCCGAAAGATTTTCTTGCATATCGTCGGCGATAATTTCACCGTAGTTTATAATTATAATTCTGTCACAAACAGCCTGAATTTCAGACAAAATGTGTGAAGACAATATAATTGTGTGGTTTTTGCCGAGTTTTGTTATAAGGTTGCGTATTTCAATAATTTGTTGCGGGTCAAGACCTACGGTAGGTTCGTCAAGAATGAGCACATCGGGGTTACCTATAAGTGCCTGTGCAAAACCTACACGTTGACGGTAACCTTTAGAAAGGTTTTTAATAAGTCGGTTTTGAACGTCGGTTATATTAACAAGACGCATAATCTCCGCTATGTGCGGACCTTTCGGGAATTTAACTTTTTTAAGGTCATACACAAAGTTTAAATATTCTTTAACCTTCATATCGGTATAAAGAGGGGGTAATTCAGGCAAATAACCTATACGGCGTTTTGCCTCTTCTGGATTTTCGGCAATGTTAAAGCCGTCAATGGTTACTTTACCTTGTGTAAGTGAAAGATATCCGGTAAGAATATTCATTATTGTGGATTTACCTGCACCGTTTGGTCCCAAAAAACCCACTATTTCACCTTTGCTGATTGAAAAATTTACGTTTTTAACCGCAAGGTATGTACCGTATCTTTTGCTGAGTCCGGTAACTTCAATCATTTTTACTTCTCCTTTATAAAAAGATTTCAATTTATCTTATCAAACAAATTTATAAAATTTGTAAATAAAATGTTAATCATAGCAA
>CAZUYL010000012.1:0-22010 GCA_964624945.1 uncultured Ruminococcus sp.
ATTATAAAAACAAGCAGAAGACTCAAGAAAATCTTCTGCTCAAAGTTTTATTTATTTGCGTAGTGTTCGCTTAATTTATCACCGATTTCACGGCGTACTTCATCGAGCATCCAATGAACATCGGTATAGCGGTAAACACTGCTTGTAATTTTATTGATTTCACCCACGATATAATCTCTGCCGAAGGCTTTTTCGGCAAGTTTGAACATATAATGGTCTTCTATACTGTAACGCAAAATTTCCAAACGGATAGAACCTACAGGTCCGTCAATGCCGATTTCATTGCCGTTGTAAAGCAAAGAGCCGTCACCGAAACAATAGTTTGAAAGTTCGGGTATAGTTGTTGTAACCTTCCAAGGTGAATCGTGTTTCCACCAGTTTGTTGCCCAATAAAGCATACCGTTTATACCGTAAAGATATTGTTGCCAAGCAATAGTTCGGTGGTAAAAACCTTCCATATCAATAAATACATTGCTGTACGGTAGCGGAGGTTCCCAACAATAGTACCACCACGTGCGATCGCCTTTGCTTTGGCGATCTAACATAAATTCACCCATATAATCATCTTTAAAAAGGCTGATTTTAGGACACCAAACTTTACAATAAGGTTGGAGCAGGTCAATAGCACGCTTGTCGGGTGCATCGGCAGGGTCCATATAAAAAGGCACTACTGTTTCGTGGTTTGGATGATATTTTTCTATAAGTTCGTAAGTTTCTTTTATTCTGTCATAAGCCGCTAAATTTTGCGGTTCGTCAACAACATAATAATACGCTTTTTTTAGCCATATCGGATTGCTCTTTAACTTGTTGTAATATGCGGTTATTTGTTCGGGATTTGCTTCGTACGGTATACGGAATGATTTTACACGTGGGTCACTCATATAAGCGTCGGCACGGTCATCTAAAATATCGTACGGCAACCAAGTAGCACAAATATGATAACGATCAAGCAAAAAGTCGTAATACTTTTTATACATTTCGGTATCATTTTCGGTGTTGTGAACCTTATCAATAAATTTTTGTTCCAAACCGAAAGCGGTTTCCATTAACTGATTATCGTCAATTTCAAAATTCCAAACGGTTACCCAAATAGGATATTCGCCGTAAACTTCACCGTTTTCACGCAAAATAACCTTAAAACCGTATCCACCGGGGACAGTATTTTTTGTGGTTTTTACGTTTATTAAAAATGTTGTGTTTTTCCACTCTTCAAGTTCAAAGTTTGTGTCATCGGGCACAACGGGATCCGGAAAAAGTGCACCGTCACAACTAACGTAACGTTCACGCAAAACTTCTACTTCAAATCCTGCATCGGAGTCATTCACAACTTCAAGACTCATATTTTTACGATTGCCCGATTTTGAAAGTATTGCCATTTGGCAACCCTCGGTAGCGTTGCGTGCCACATAAATATTATAACTCTCGCGTGTGCCGAAAGGGTTATACTCTTTAGGTCGCATTTTCTTTTGCGGTGTTACAAACCAAACAGATAAATTCTTTTTCATAAAGCACCTCTACAGTATTACATTAAAGTGAATACAATATTTTAAGCATTGTTATGATTATAACACAACACAAAAGAAAAAGCAATCAAGTAATGATTGCTTTTTCTATGTTTATTAGTTAATATTTGTTATTATTTTACAATTTTAACCTTCGCACCGTTACCTATACCTGCTGCATTGGCATCATCGGTGTCGATATGCATTTCAAGGCGGAAATCTTTATGAACGCGAACCTGAACATCATAGAATTTTGTTCTGCGTTCACCGTTTACCTCTACATCTACATACTGACCGTCCGAAAGGCCGAACTGTTTACCTTCATCAAGGCTCATATGTATATGACGGTTAGCAATTATGCAGCCTTCTTTAAGTGTTACAACACCTTTAGGACCAATAATTGTAACAGGTGCCGAACCCACAATGTCACCCGATTCTCTTACAGGGGGTTTAACCTTTAAAGTAAAGGAATCTGTACGTGAAATTTCTACCTGTGAATTTTTACGAACAGGACCTAAAACACGCACATTTTCAATAGGTCGAAGTGACGGACCTACAATGGTCAAAGTTTCTTTACAAGCAAACTGACCTGGTTGTGATAAATCTTTTATAGGGGTGAGTTCGTAACCTTTACCGAAAAGGGTTTCCAAATCGGCAGTTGACAAGTGTATATGACGGTTTGAAACGCCTACTGGCACGGTGTCAAAACAAGTGTCGTTTGTGTTATCTGTACCGATTTGTGACATAACTCTGCCAACTATTTCGGCTATAATTTTATCATCATAAGCCATTTTACAGCCCTCTTTTCATTTACTATATAATGCGGAAGTTTTCAGCCATTACGCAACGGCGTTGACGTGTAAAACTGCGAGCCGAAGTAATGCCTTCACCTGTAGGACCTGCAATGGTAAATGTTGCATGACCTTCGCCACCGAAACCTATACCTGCATAAGAAGGTGCGTTTTTAACAAAAATTGTTGTTTCAACAGCCTTTGCAAAACTTGAAAGGTTATCAACATTTTTAGAATGCATATGTGCAGTGTGGCGGTTACCGTGTTCCGCTTTAACCGCTAAATCAATAGCCTCGTCAATATTGTCAACACGAACTATAGGTAAAATAGGCATCATAAGTTCTTCTTGAACAAACGGATGATTGAAATCGGTTTCACAAATAATGCAACGAATATCATCGCTTACGTTAATACCGATTTTAGCAAGTATAACCTTTGCATCTCTGCCAACACATTCACGGTTAACAATTTTACGTACGTTACCCTTTTTATCGGTTTTTTCAACAAGTACAATTTGTGCTAATTTATCAGCCTGTGCGGCATCAATCATATAAGCACCGTTTTTAAGCATTACAGAAATAAGTTCATCGGCAATGTTTCTGAAAGCAAATACCTCTTTTTCGGCAATGCAAGGAAGGTTGTTATCAAATGTGCAACCGTCGATAATGTCTTTACCTGCTTTTTGAATGTCGGCAGTATCATCAACAATAACGGGTGGGTTACCTGCACCCGCACCTATAGCCTTTTTACCTGAAGAAAGAACTGCTTTTACAACACCGGGGCCGCCTGTACAAACAAGCAGGCGAACAAGCGGATGTGACTGCATAACAGCGGCTGATTCAAGGGTAGGCTTTTTCATAGAGCAAACCAATATTTCAGGGCCGCCTGCCGCTTTACTTGCACGGTTTACAAGGTCAACCGCATAGTTAGAAGTAGCAATAGCATTTGGATGAGGATTAAATACAACGCCGTTGCCTGCGGCAATCATACCGATGCTGTTACAAATAACTGTTTCACTGGGGTTTGTACTCGGTGTAATAGCACCTACAACGCCGAACGGTGCCATTTCAACAAGTGTTAAACCGTTATCGCCCGTTTTAGCAGCAGAAACAATATCTTCGGTGCCCGGTGTTTTATCGGCAACAAGGTGATGTTTAGCGGTTTTGTGTTCTACCCTGCCCATACCTGTTTCTTTAACACCGAGTTCAGCCATAATATGTGCTTCGGCACGTGTAAGGCGACGAATTTCGGTTATAATTTTTTCACGCTGTTCAACCGACATTGCACGTACAATTTTGTAAGACTGCTGTACAGTTTCGATTGCATCGTTCATATCGTCAAAAATACCTGTGAATTTTTTGCCTGCATACTGAGTACTGTCATAATCGGCAACAGGTGCCGCAGATACACGGTTAAGCACTTGGCTTACAACCTCACGTATTTCTGCTTCGGTAAGATTTCTTGCCATATATAATCACTCCTTGAGAAAATTCAATATATTAAATCAACGTTTTTGCTTTTTAAATGTTCAACCCAATTTGCATTAGGTTCGGTATCGGTAGCAATGATATCAACATCGGTTACATCGCAAACCTTAATTAATGAAATTTTATCAAATTTACTTGAATCTATAACCAAAACTTTAGTTTCGGCAGAATCAAATATTGCCTGTTTCATTTCGGAATCTTTTTCATTTGAATCGGTTATTCCGCGTGCAATATCAATACCTTTTGAAGAACAAATCGCATAATCTACGTGAAATGCCCTAATGGTTTTTTCAGCAGACGGACCTACAAGTGAAAGCGAACCGCGTTTTAACTTACCGCCCGTTGAAAAAACAGTCCAATCATCTTTATCGGACAATTCGATAAGTGCTTCAACCGAATTGGTGATAAGTGTAATATTTTTTAAATTTTTTATGTATTTTAATATTGATAAAGCCGTTGAACTTGCATCTATCATAATGCAGTCACCGTCGTGAAACAAACTGCTTATTTTTTCGGCAATTATTTGTTTTGACTCAACATTTGCACGTTTGCGTACATTATGCGGTAGGTCAGTGCTGAAATTTTGTACAAGCAGTGCACCGCCGTAAGTTTTTTTAACAAGACCTTCTTTATCTAACTTTTCAAGGTCACGGCGAATAGTCTCTTCGGTGACATTAAATTCATTGCTCAACTGCGAAACAATAACTTTGCCATCTAAGTTTAATTTTGAAAGAATAGCATTACGCCGTTCTATTGCTAACATTTGTACTGCTCTCTCTTTCTTAAATTTTATAAAATACTACGCCACATTTTCTCATCGGGGTGAGGAATAACAGCAGAGTCAAGGAACATACCCTCTTCGCCCGCACCTTGTTTAGCACGGTCTATTGCAGCCTGTACAGCCGCTATATCACCTGTAAGCAACAGGTAAGATTTGCCGCACATACCACGTGAAAGGCGAAGTTCTATTAAATCCACAAGTGAGGTTTTTGCCGCAATATCAGCCGCAACAATAGCCGCACACGAAGAAAATGTTTCAAGTACACCGAGTGCATTAGGATTGCCTATATCGGTTGTTCCGTAAAGAGCCGTAAAAATACTCTCGTGAGGATTACCGAGTACAAATTTATCTATAAGTGCATCGGGTAATTTGGTAGCGGCAGCATCTACCGATGCACGCACGGCACTAAGTTCACCCGACACCAAAACCATATACTTACCGGGGCACACGGTGGTGGCTTCTATAATATCTACTTCAGCGGTTTTTACCATTATATCTGCCGCCTGCATACCTGAAGATACGGTTTTATATTCAACCATTGCAAGTGCTTTTTTCATTTTTTACACCTTATTGTTTTTCTATAATAATTGCAGTTTTACCTACTGCGGTAACAACACCGTTTACGGGTGAATGAAGTGCTACGCTTAATCCGTCAGCCGCATTTGCAATCAACTGCTTTTCGGTGACTTTGTCGCCCTTTTTAACAATCGGAACAGACGGAGCACCTATATGCTGACTGAGTAAAACCGTAACCTTTTTAAATTGCGGCACCGCTTCAATAACGGGGGCAGGTTTGTTGTAAACTTTTAGCCCCAATCTTGCAGTAAGCCTTGACATAGGCACCTGACGTAACGGTCGGTTTTCATTAACCTGAGGTGCGGTGTCTGATTTTTCGGGTTTTACACCCGCTTTACGCAACTCTGTTTTGCAGGCTGCCAACAATCTGCGTGGTGACAAACCCTGAACACAGGAATATTGCTCACAAAGTCCGCAACCCGAACAGTACATAGCATTCAAATAAGGTTGTGCATCATTGGTGATGCCGTTTGATGCAACACGCATAAATTCTGATGGGTTTATAGGGTGACCTAACAAATTACGTGAACAAAGACTTGTACAGTAACTGCATTGACAACAGGTTGCCATTGCACGTTTCATATCAATAAAAGTTTTTGCCTGACGGCGTCTTACAAGTTGATGGTCGCTCGGTAAAACAAGTACCGCATTAGTTGTTTTTGTAACTATGTTGGCACGGCTTCCGAGAGATCCCATCATAGGTCCGCCGATTATAAATGCAGGGTCGGGTGTAGTAATATTACCTGCAAGGCTTAAAATTTCGCCTACGGTTACACCGATCGGTACACGTACCGTAATCGGATTTTCAACCTCACCTGCTATGGTTACATATTTACGTGTTACAGGTCTGCCGTGCAAAGCACGGTATAAATTGTAAACAGTTTCTACGTTAAGTACCGTAACCCCTACCGAAAGCGGTATATCACCGGGCGGAACAATCTTGCCTGTGACTTCATAAGTAAGTACAACCTCGTCACCTGCGGGGTATACGTCATTAAGACGACATAGTTCTATATTTGGAAAAAACTCTAAATAAGGTGCGATTGCCTCAGCAGTTTGAACATAAGACTTTTTAATGGCAACGCATACCTTTTTAGCGTTTACAGTTTTCGATATTAAATCAAGGGCTTCAAAAATTTCCTGTACGTGTGTTTCAAGCACCTGACGGTGCAATTTTAAAAGTGGTTCACATTCTGCACAGTTGAGAATTATGGTATCGGCTTTTTCACTGAGTTTAGCATATGTTGGAAAACCAGCACCGCCGGCACCTACAATTCCGTTTTCTTGTAAAACGCCCTGAAGTTCAGTTAGTTTCATTTTTTACAACTCCGGTAAACCAATTCCGTTATCAATAATACCAACAATAGCGGCGTCAACAGGGGCTGATTGCATATCACAGCCTATTCGTGCGGCAGAACCGGTTGCAACTAAAACAACTTCACCAATACCTGCACCAACATTGTCAATAGCCACTATTTTAGATTTAGGATCGCCGAGTTTTTCGATAGGCTCAACAACCATAAATTTAGAACCGACTAATTTTTCATTTTTTCGGGTAGAAACAATAGTTCCGACTACTTTTCCTACTAACATTACAGCATTCCCTTTCTGATGGATTTGCTTTTAAGCCCGAAGGCTTGGGGGAAGAATAAAATTTTGATTTACTCTTCCCCTAAAATAATTACTTCAATGACGGAAGAATTTTTTCAACATCATTATGAGGTCTCGGAATTACGTGTGTAGCAATAACTTCGCCGAGAGTACCTGCAGATACAGAACCTGCTTCAACAGCGGCTTTAACTGCACCTACGTCACCGCGTACCATTACAGATACCAAACCTGAACCGATTTTTTCGGTACCGATAAGTTCTACGTTAGCGGCTTTTACCATTGAGTCTGCTGCTTCGATTGCTGCAACAAGACCACGTGTTTCTACCATACCTAATGCTTCAAGTGCCATTTTTTGTTTCCTCCTAAAAGATTTTCTATAATTAAAAAATTAAAGACTTATTTTAAAACAGGGAGAATTTTCTCCACATCGTTATGAGGTCTCGGAATTACGTGTGTAGCAATAACTTCACCAAGAGCAGTTGCTGATGCAGAACCTGCTTCAACAGCGGCTTTAACTGCACCTACGTCACCGCGTACCATTACAGATACCAAACCTGAACCGATTTTTTCGGTACCGATAAGTTCTACGTTAGCGGCTTTTACCATTGCATCTGCGGCTTCAATTGCGGCTACAAGACCACGTGTTTCTACCATACCTAATGCTTCAAGTGCCATTCTTTTTACCTCCTTTACCTCTACTACCGGTTCTGCCTTTTCAACAACTTTTTTTTTTGTGGCAGTTTTATTTGCAGTAGATTTACTTGTTGTGCTGTTTGTTTTTTTTGTTGTACTCATATAATCGTACCTACTTTACTTTTGTCATGCGGGATGCACTCAATTTCAACAGACGTTCAACCTCTTCATGAGGGCTTGCTATAACCGCATGTGAAACAGGTTTTTTAATGGCATTTGCAACGGCATTTTCTACCGCCGCGGTAACTGCCGAAACCTGACCTTCTACAACAACGGTTACAAGTCTGCCACCGAGTTTACGCTCCCAAGTTACGAATTCAACATCAGCCGATTTGCACATTATATCAAGACAATCAATCGCCGCTGTTACACCCGCAACTTCAATAAGTCCTATAGACTTCATAGATAACTACCCCTTAAAATTTAGGAAGTATTTTTTCAACATCTGCATGAGGTCTCGGAATAACGTGTACTGCTACAAGTTCGCCAAGACGTGAAGCATTTACAGAACCTGCTTCAACAGCGGCTTTAACTGCACCTACGTCACCGCGTACCATTACAGATACCAAACCTGAACCGATTTTTTCGGTACCGATAAGTGATACTTCAGCAGCCTTTACCATTGCATCTGCTGCTTCGATTGCTGCGGTAAGACCGCGTGTTTCTACCATACCAAGTGCTTCATTAGACATAACATTTATCCTCCAAAATTGTTTTAATTTTTATCAAAAGCGTTTAGTTTTAACATAGGTTCTACTTCGTTTTCGGTGCGTGTAATTATGTGACTTGCAACAACACCCGTTACGCCCTCTGCCGCACGTGAAGCAGCCTCAATAGCCGCCTCAACCGCATCGACAGAACCTCTGAATTTAATTGCCACTATAAGCGGAACCTCTAATTCATCGGCATTGCCGGGTTTGTTTTTGTCAAAATTTTCGACCGTAACATCTGCCGCTTTGCAACCTGCATCGCAAGCAACAAAAGCCGCAACCAAACCAAACACTTCAAGTATACCGGTTGCTTTACCCATTTATTTCTCTCCTCTGTTACTTGTTAACAATGGCAATCTTAAGCCCTTCCATTTTAAGATTGGTTTCGAGTGCCTCGTTAATTTGTTCGAGGGGATATTTATGAGTAATAAGTTTTTCTATCGGAAGTCCGATACCCTTTGCACGTTTTAAGAAATCAAAGGTTGTAGCATAATCACGTAAAGTGTATACCCAAGAACCTACGGTTGTGATTTCTTTAGAGCAGATATCAAAGTGCGGGTTAATTGTAGCATCGCCGCCGTTGATAAAGAAGCCGAGTTCACAAAGTCCGCCACCGTTACGTATAAACTTGTAGATATTGCTGTGTGCTACAGGTGAACCTGTGCATTGGAAAGCAAAGTCAGCCAAATAGCCGCCAAATGCATTTTTAACGCCGTCAGCCAAAGCCTCAATGCCCTTGTGGTCTTTAAAGTTAACAACTTCGTTTGCACCCATTTGCTTAGCAAATTCCAAACGCTTGTTTTCGCCGTCAACTGCAACAATGTTTTCAATACCCATTGTGCGTAAAACAGCAATACAAATAAGACCTATAGGACCGCAACCCTGAACTACAACACGGCTGTTAAAACGTAAAATGCCTGTTGTTTTTGCACGTTCAACTGCGTGAACCAATACTGCACACGGTTCGATAAGTATTCTTGAATCAAGATCCAAATCGCTTACATTAAATACGGTTGAACCGCCGCGAACCAAGATGTAATCACTAAACCAACCGTTTAAGTGAATGTCATCATCTGGCAAAAGACCGTAAACATCGGCACCACCGACATTTTGTTTGTTAAGGTCAAACATTGTGATATCGGGGTTGTCTTTAAATATCATACAGGTAACAACTTTATCACCAATAGCGAGCGGTTTGCCTGCCGAGTCAACCTTTACATTTTTACCCATTTTAACGATTTCGCCTGTGCCTTCGTGACCGAGTGCTACAGGAATAAGGCTAAACGGGTCACGCTTAAATTCGTGAGCATCTGTTCCGCAAACGCCGCAACCTTCAACTTTGACAAGGATATCATCATCGCCAACAGCGGGCATCGGGAATTCTTTAACCTCAAATTTTTCAAGAGCAGTCAACATTGCAACGTGTGCTGTACTTGGTATATCAGTATTTGAAGCAGGTGCCTTTTCGGTAGCATTGCCGTTCATACTGTCAAGTACTTGACGTACAATCTGCTCTATATTTGAAGAATTTATATCCATTATAGATACATTCCTTTCTCAAAAATTTCTTTTCCGTAAGCGGCAAGAGCGGTGTCTTGCTCTTCTGTGCCGCCGCTTACACCCAAACCGCCGATTATTTCACCTTTGGGATTTTTAAGCGGTTCACCACCGCCGAATACAACAATTTTACCGTTGTTGG
The DNA here is from genome assembly GCA_964624945.1 of uncultured Ruminococcus sp. GTDB lineage: Bacteria > Bacillota > Clostridia > Oscillospirales > Acutalibacteraceae > UBA737. Next base: position 9,851 of record CAZUYL010000012.1, read on the forward strand.
TGAACTGTATTCCGTAAAGTGAAGCACCGGGTTGGGCTAAGGGTTTTAATTCTGCGGTAGACATTTTAAGTGAAACTACTGTAAAAGCCTTTTGAACCGCAATATCGTAACTTGCTATGTATGAATCATCCATACACTCTGCCAAAACGGGATGCCCCGCACTGTTTGATACAGCCACAACCGCTTTAACACCCATACTTTGTGCCTTTGCCTTTACCTTTTCGGCAAGTTTTAGGGCAACGTCAAGTGTTATTTTTTGTGACGGTTTAAACTGCTTAACCATTGTATCTACAATAGTTTGCAGAGTTTGTTCATTCATAATTATTTACCAAGTTCTTGAAGTACACGTTTTGTGATTTCAGCAATGGTGTCAGCGTCGGCATTACCGTGACCGCATGTGCAGTTGCCGCCGCAACCGTGACAACTTGGCTTACCGTCTTTAGCGTTGGGGCAAAGATCTGCAGGGTGTTTACCCTTCATGCCAAATTGACGGCGAATTTCGTACAAACGTTGTACCTGTGAATCTGACAATTCTTTCGGACCGCCGAGCAATCTTGCATTGAAGAGAAGTTTAGCATAGAACTCAACAGATTCCATTTTGTGATATGCAGCAAGAAGTGAATCCGAGAAAGTAAGTGCACCGTGATTTTCAAGCAATACTGCATCAAATGACTGCAAATATTTTGCAACTGCGTTAGGAATTTCTTCTGTAGAAGGTGTGCCGTATTCAGCGATCGGAACACAACCCAAAGCGATTACTGCTTCAGGCATAATAGGCTGTGTAAGCGGAATGCCTGCGATTGCGAAACTTGTAGCATATACAGGGTGTGCGTGAACTACCGAATTAACATCAGGGCGTTCTTTATAAACACGCATATGCATTTTGATTTCAGATGAAGGTTTAAAACCTTTATTTGCTTGAAGAACGTTACCGTTGCGGTCAACTTTACAGATGTATTCGGGGGTCATAAAGCCCTTGCTTACACCTGTAGGTGTGCAAAGAAATTCGTTATCGTTAAGTTTTACAGAAATGTTACCGTCGTTAGCGGCTACCATTCCTTGATTGTAAATACGCTTACCGATATCGCATATTTGCTTTTTGATTTCATACTCGTTTACCATAGTTATTTCTCCTTGTTTTGAAATTTTGCTATTTGTTTATTTTATAGTACCACATAAATGCGGTAAAGTCAACATAAAAAAGGGTTTTTTTTTGGTTTTTTGCGTTATTTTTATTGTTTTTTGTTGTTTTTTAGGTGTTCAAGTATTTGATTTACACCCTCACCCGTCTTAGAATCGACTTCATAGACAGTTTCACAACCCGAAAGTTTCAGCCAAGCAACCGCACGTGAAGTATTCGCTTTGTTTTTTTTGGTAACAATACCTATTACCTCTCTATTTACCATACAGGTAATATTGGGTGGAAAAAGTGAATACTGTTCGTCGGCGGCTATTAAAAGTGCTACAACGTCGGCTTCATAAGAATAAAGGCACAACGCCGCACCAAGATCGTGATTTTCGGCGTACTCACCGGGTGTATCAATTAAAAAATCACCGTAATTAACATATTGTGTTTTATAGTAGTGTGGTTTTTCACCGCGTAATGCTTGCGTAAGCGTGGTTTTACCTACACCGCTACGTCCGATTAAAATTAACTTTTTCATTAGGTTTTGGTAATTTCACAAACGGTAAAACCTAATTTGTTTTTAACGTAATCGGTTATTGCCAAAAGTGAAGCATCTACTTCAGACACGGTACCCGTCAGTATTACCGTTCCACTGAAACGGTCAACGAAACCGAGTTCGGCACCTGAAGATTTAATTGCAATGTCGCCTGCTATAATTGCGGTTTCACTTGGTGATACGGTAAGAATACCTATTGCACCTTTGTGATTTTTTGCAGGATCTAATCCCAACTTTTTATAAAGTATTTCATCGGGATTTGCGATTATATGAGCAAGGGTAATTTGTTTACCCGGCACTAATTCTTGAATAATGCGTGCCTTATCGCCCGAATTAAAATTATCAAACTGCATTGTTTTAACCTCCTATATGTGTTTTAAGACCAAACTTTTCGGCGGTTTGTGCCAAAACAGTCATAAGTTCATTAGTCGGTGATTTTAAATCACCCATCGGGTAATCTCTGCCAAGACCTGTGTATTTATCACGCCCCATATTATGATAAGGCAATAGGTGAATTTCATCTACATTCGGCAGGCTTGAAGCAAATTTTGCTATGTCGCCGATTTCAGAAACGGTATCGTTAAATGTAGGAATAACAGGAACCCTGATTATAAGTTTTTTAGCATTTTCGGCTATAAGACGTGCGTTTTCTAAAATGCGTTCGTTTGACTGCGTTGTAAACTGTTTGTGCTTATCGGGGTTTATGTGCTTAATATCCATAAGCACCGTATCAAGATAAGACAAAAAACGTTTTACAACATCGGCAGGGGCAAAACCCGTAGTTTCAATTGCGGTGTTTATTCCGTTGCTTTTACACTCCGAAAGCAGAGCCACCGCAAAATCAGGTTGCAACAAACTCTCGCCGCCCGAAAGGGTAATTCCGCCGCCCGAACGGTTGTAATAAGGTCTGTCACGCAAAACCTCGCTTAAAATCTCGCCCACGGTTACATCACGCCCCATGGTTTTAGGTTTGCCGTTTTGCAACATAGTTTCAACTTCATAAGACTGTGATTCGGGGTTACAACACCAACGGCAACGAAGTGCACAGCCTTTTAAAAAGACTATTGTTCTGATACCCGGACCATCGTGTGTAGAAAAACGCTGAATATCAAAAATTCTGCCTTTTACTGAAAGGTTATCCAATATTAAAAACCTCCCTGCTCGGTACGGCTTATAATATCATCTTGCAAAGAACGTGAAAGTGTTGTAAACAAAGCACTGTAACCTGCAACACGTACAACCAAAGACTTGTACTTTTCGGGGTGCTTTTGAGCATCACGCAAGGTTTCACGGCTTACAACGTTAAACTGCATATGCATACCCTTTTGGTCAAAGAAACCGCGTACAAGTGCTACAAAACTTTCAAGACCACTTTGGCCCGATAATGCACTTGGGTGGAACTTCATATTAAATAACGTTCCGTTAGATGCTATAAAATGGTCAAGTTTAGATACCGAGTTTGCCGCCGCTGTAGGACCTTTAATGTCTCTGCCAGCCGCAGGACCTACGCCGTCTGCAATAGGCGTAAATGCCAATCTGCCGTCGGGTGTTGCACCTGTTTGAGCACCGAGCGGAACGTTAGCCGATACAGGATAAAGTCCTGCTTGGAACATACCGCCTCTGGGATTTTTGTACTGCTCTAAAGGTTTTGTATATGTATAAGCAACATCACGTGCAAAATCATCAATTTCAGCAAGGTCATTGCCGTATTTAGGCAAATTGTTAATCATTTCAAGAATTTCGCCGTAACGTTTTTTATCTTCGTCAGAAGCAGGATTTTTAGAAACGGCAAGATAAATTGATTTTACATCTTCTTCGGTTAATTTTTTGCCCTCTGCAATAAGTTTTTGCACCACGGCTTTGGTAAGTTTTTCAGCGGTAGCGGAATCCATATCCAAACCGAAGTTGTTGTCAAGTGCCGCTTTAAGTTCACAAAGTTTTAAAACCTTTTTATCGTAAACCAAGGTTTTAATTGCGGTTAGCGAATCGGTCATATTGGCAATACCGAAACCTTGCGGACCTGTAAAGTTGTAAACGGCACCGCCCTCTTGCAAACTTTTACCCCTGCCGATGCAGTCTTCAATCATACAAGATTGGAACGGCAACGGGCAACGGCGTGCGTGTGCCATATCAATGGCGTTATCGGCGTTTACAAGCAATTTTATAAAATAATTCATTTGTGCTTTATAAGCATCATAGAATTTTTCAAATGTAGTAAATTCTTTAAGTTCGCCTGTGCGAAGTCCAACCTGAACACCCTTGTCAACACCGTTTGAAAAAACAAGTTCGAGTGGTCGGCACATATTAAAAAATGCCGCATCGTGCCAACCGTCTGTTTTAGCGGGGGCTTGGGGCTCAACACAACCTATTATATTATAATTTCGAGCATCGTCTAAAGTAACGCCGCGGCTCATAAGTGCGGGAATAATAACCTCATCGTTATAATAAGCAGGTAAACCTACACCTGTGCGAGTTACCTCTGCTGCACGCAGTAAAAATTCGTGCGGCGAACCGTTCCAAACACGAACAGAAAATGACGGCATTGGCAACATTACGTGAAGTGTTGCATTTATGCACATAAACGACATATCGTTTGTGGCATCGTTACCGTATTTATCTTGACCGCCTGCAATAAGGTTTTGGAACAGGCTGTAACCTGCAAATCCTTCGGCAGATGCCGCATCGCGAACTTTGTTAAGGTCGTTAAGTTTTACCCAAATAGAGTCAACAAGTTCTTGAGCAAATTCACGTGTTATTTTGCCAGAATTAAAGTCTTTTTCAAAATACGGATTCATATATTGGTCAAAACGGCCGGGTGAAATTGAATGTCCGCTTGATTCAACCTGCAAAAGCATTTGAACAAACCAAAATGACTGACATGCTTCGTAAAAATTCTCTGCAGGATATCTTGGTACGCGTGAACAGTTTTGTGCAATCTTTAAAAGTTCTTCGCGGCGGGTTGCATCTTGCTCGGAGAGTGCCATTTCTTTTGCAAGTGCAGCATAGCGTTCTGCATAATTTATAACCGCCTCACAACTTATAATTACCGCATGCAAAAATGCACTGCGTGAGGCGTAGTCGGCATCGGCAACGTCAAGGCTATTAAGTGCCTGTTCGGCTTCGGCGATAATGCCTTTGTAACCAATGGCTAAAACCTTACCGTAATCTACCGTAAAATGACCTATACCGTTGTAGAAATAATTACCTACGGTAAAAATATTGTGCTCTATAGCGGTAAGTGCTTCGGGTGACATATATGAAGTTGCAAGTTCGCTTGTGGTTTTACCTTTCCAATAAGGGTAAACCTGACGTAATGCGTTTTTGGTTTCTTCCGAAATGTAAAACGGATCGGCACTTCGGTTGGCAACGGTATCAAACTCATCTTCAAGCCAAGTGTATGAATATTCAGGGAACACCTGACATCCACGCGGTGCCTTTGAATTACTGCCTACGATAAGTTCTTCAGGGCGAATTGTTATAGGCAATTTTTCAAGTATGTGTGCAAACGCCTTTGCCCTGCGTAAAACAATAGGCTCACCTTCGGTTGATTTATAACTTTCGGTAAGCAATACCGCACGGTCAGCCTCTATTTCAGGCATTTTTGCGTAAAGATGGTCAATAAGACGCTGTATACGCGGTGATTTTTCAATATTTTTTGTATATGTGTATGGCATAGACAATACCTCACTTTACTAATTGTGTTTATTATATAACAAAACAACATAGTTGTCAATATAAAAACCACCAAATAACAGAAAAAACACGACAAAAACAAAGATTTTTAAGGTTGATTATATCGGCAAAACAAAAAACAGAACAGCATAAAACTGTTCCGTAATTAATTTAAATATTTCTATTCACCCTTATATTTTCGCCTTGTCGCCATTCCGCCCCTAATATGCCGCTCACTTTTGTTCTTTTGCAAAACCGCCTCAACCATATGATAAAGTTCGCGGTCTATAAAAAAGAGCCGCTCGGTAACATCTTTATGTACAGTAGATTTGCTGATTTTAAACACCTTTGCCGCCGCACGCACGGTTGCTCCTGTGCTTGCAATATATTTGCCCAAAATTACCGCACGTTCGTCAGAATACTCTTTCACATAATCAACTCCACATAATCTTAGTTAATTGTATGAAAAAGAAAATCAAAAAATACCGAAAATCATATTAAAACCTCTTTCCGATAAAATCAAATTTTCAACAAAACAATCCGTTTGAAAATTACACTTTAATTAAACGGCAATAAAGCCAACATTTGTTAAATCGCAAATTTAAGTCTGTTTTTATTTTGCAGGGAACTTTTTTGATGTTAAAATTGGCTTTTGTTCCCTACAAAGCAATAAAGATATTCGGCTTTTACAAAAAATCAGCACGGCGGAAAGCCGTGCTGAAAAAAATATGTAATGCAATTATTTTACACAAACGAAAGATATTTATTTGCGTATTCGCTGTATTTTTCTCGGTAAAGGTTGCTATCGGTTCTGATTGTTTTTAATGATTCGTGCAAATTCATATTATTATCTTTCATATCAATAATGCAGGCGGCAATGTTTGAGCAGTGGTCAGATACACGTTCCATATTGGTAATTAAATCGCTCCACACAAAGCCTACATCAATACTGCATTCGCCTACACGTATGCGGTCAATATGACGGTTGCGTAAAAGTTCTTTGATTTTATCTATAACCTGTTCAAGCGGTTCTACAAGATTTGCCGTTTCAAGATTATTATCGGTAAATGCCCCGTACGAAAGATTTACAATTTCAGTTGTTGCATTACAAAGAACCTTTAATTCCGCCATTGCGTTTTCAGAAAACTCAACGCCTTTTTCACGCATTTCTTCAACAGATTCAAGTATATTCACCGCATGGTCCGAAATGCGTTCAAAATCGCCGATTGCTTTAAGCAACATAGATGCCATTGCAGCCTCGTTTTCGTTTAATTGCTTAGTGCTTAATTTTACAAGATAACTACCTATTAGGTCTTCAAGGTGATCGGTTTTATCTTCAGCGTTACGAATATTTTTCGCCTTGCTTTTATCATAAACATTAAGGCACTCAATACTGTTAATTAAAGATTCGGTTGTAATTTTTGCCATATCAAGTGTAAGGTTATGTGCACATTCAAGTGCGATTGCCGGTGTAGATAAAAGACGTTCGTCAAGTTCCGAAATTTGTTCTGCCTTTTCGGTATCGGGAATTAATTTGTAAGCAAGTTTTTCGAGTAATCCCGACATGGGTAGCAATAACAATGTACAGAACATATTAAACAACGAATGCGATGTTGCTATTCCCGCATAAGTTGCAGAGTCATTTAAAAGTGCAGGTGAAAATATGTTTTTAACCGCAACAAATCCGATAAGACATACCGCTGTGCCTATTACGTTGAATGATAAATGTACAAGTGCAGCACGTTTTGCGTTTTTGCTTGTACCTACAGAAGATATAATTGCGGTAATACAAGTGCCTATGTTTTGACCCATAATAATCGGAATAGCAGCACCGTAAGATACAGCACCTGTTGCCGCAAGTGCTTGAAGTATGCCCACCGAAGCCGAACTTGACTGAATAACAGCGGTAAGTACAGCACCCACAACTACACCCAAAACAGGATTTTTAAACATTATAAACATTTCTTGGAATGCAGGTATATCTTTAAGTCCTGAAACAGCACCTGTCATGGTATCCATACCGAACATTAGGGTTGCAAAGCCCAGAAAAACTATACCAATATCCTTTTTCTTGTTACTTTTTGTAAACATTAAAAGGATTATGCCCACAAGAGCAAGAACTGGCGTAAACGAAGTAGGTTTTAAAAGTTTTAAAAACATACTGTCGCCCGAAATACCGCTAAGGCTCAAAATCCATGCGGTAACGGTTGTGCCTATATTAGCACCCATAATAACGTGAATTGCCTGTTTTAAAGTCATAAGTTTTGAATTAACAAAACCCACAACCATAACCGTTGTAGCAGAAGAACTTTGAATAACAGATGTAACGCCAAGACCTGTAAGAAGTCCCGCAATTTTACCTGTAGTTAATTTACCTATCATAATTTCAAGTTTACTGCCTGCACTTCTTTCAAGTGCATCACCCATAAGGTTCATTCCGAAAAGGAACAAACACAGTCCGCCTATAAGCGTAAGTACATCAAAAATGTTCATTTACATAACCTCAAACTTTAGTTTTTATTTAAAATGTGCCGTTTTACCTACATTTTACCCATATTTTACAATGCGTATGTAAAATCCAAAATCATATTTATGTAAAATCCGTGTAAAATTGGTTTTACACATAAAAAAGGTATCCTAAAATTTGGATACCTTTCTTTCGGTTTATATAAATCAACATTTATCTATTATTCTGCTTTTTGGGGTTTCACCGTACATTTCCTCAAGTTCGTGCTGTATTTCTTCGGCACGGACTATTTGCTCGTTTAATTTCCACTTGCCTATATTTATGCCGTCACGCATAAACATTGAGCCGCATTGATGAAAATAAAATTCTATGTCACGTTCTTTTGCTTCTAAATACAGGTCGCGAACCCACTCCCACATAATAGGGCGAACCTCGTTTTTAGGTGACATTTCACCGCCAACATTTACGCATTTTATAAGACCTGTATCTAAATATTTACCGAGTTTTATGGGTGCTATAAGCGGTGAGCAAAAAACTTCTCGGTGAGTTAGCGGAGCCGATAAAAAGTGTGGCAAACGCTTATCTGCCATTTCCTGATTTTCTATTGAAATGCTTAAATGAAAATGGTCCCACCCGTCGCCCCAATCGGCAGGAACACAGTCTTTTATTCTTTCGGGACGTTTGGTAGTGGTAACAAAAATACAGTCTTTACGGCGGCGGATAAAGTCCCAACAACCGTCACGCCATTCGTCAGCCTCTTCAATAAAAAAGTCGGAAGAAAAGCACAACTTTACAACCGAACCGTAGGGGCAGTCTTTGTCTTTAAGTTCGTAAGTGGTTTTGCCTTTGGTTATTACAGTTGTATCTCTGCCGTATCGTCTATCCATTTTATAAACAAAACAGTTTTTGCAACCGGGACTGACTTTTTTGCAACCGTGCCACGGATTCCAAGGCACTGCTTTGCCAATTTCATTATTTTGCATTGTTTTATTCCTCTTTCATTTTTTCAAGTATAGGGTGTGCTTTGTCAAGCAAATGCACCAATTTATTAAAATCTGTTTCTCCGAGTGATAATTCAAGATTTTTAAGATATTCGGCTTGTTTTAAATTGAATTTATCGGTAAGTGCAACCGCCTCATCTGTAGGCAAAAGGTAAAAACTGCGTTTGTCACTATCGGACTGCTCTTTTAAAATGTATCCTTTTTTAAAAAGTACGCTAATATGTGCGGTAATCATCGGCTTTGACACACCAAGCAGTTCGGCAATCATAAGCGGTGTAAATTTACCCTCACGTTGCGTAATTATATTCAGCACCGCCATTTCGCTGGGTCTTATAGGCAGGTCTTTTTTAAGTTCCATATAATTTCTTGAAAATTTTGAAAATGCTATATTGGCATTCATATATTTATCCATTATAATTCCCCTCAAAGTTTGACCGTTTCGGTTCGCTGATTTGTAAACCATTGTGCCTCAAAACCCGTGAATTTTAAAATGCAGTAATCGGGGTCGGTAACGCCTTTTTTATAAAACCTTGTGAAAAACGGTTTCCAAAAACGTTGCTTTGTGGATTGGTCGGTAATCACCGCCATATCACCCTTTATTTCAACGCCCGAAAAGTTTCTGCCTTTTTCTAAAAAATAAACGCAAGCCTTTGAATTGGCACGGTAATGTGCAACCTTTCTTGAAGATGTATAGGTAGCAAAGTAAATATCATTACCATCTATCAATAAAGGTTGAATTAAAGCACGTGTTGCAGGATAGCCGTCTTCACCGACAGATGAAATTATAGACATTTTCTGCCTTGCAATAAATTCGTATATACCCTCTTTTGTCATAACAGCATTCCCCCTAAAAATTAAAGTTAATCTATATTAATTATTATAGTTCATTTAGATTAACTTGTCAACGGAATATTATTATTTAATCGGTGTGCTCTTTATAATAGTCCTCGGCATCGTAATAATCGAAAAAGTCGTCGTAATGGTCGTAATAAAAATCTTCTTCGTTAGAATAATCTTTAGCATTATAGCGGTCATAATCATCACTTTTTTCGGATTTATGATAATAATTGTAAGTGTTGCTTGAAGTTTGGCTGCTATTATCTTTTTTTGATGAATAATCGGATTTATCCTCTTTGTTTTTTACCGCTTCTTTATACGATTGCGAGTTATAATAATCGCTGTGTATTTGAATATCGTTTTTATATATTGATTTTGTAGTGGTATAAATATTATAGGTGTCATCGTTTGAAGTGTATTTGCTGACACAACCGTCATCTGTGTACATTGCATTGGCAAGCGAATACATTTGACTGTATGTTAATGTTGATAAATTTGAAGAATCAACCGTAACCGAATAAAAATCGTACCCCGACATTTTGTTACCTACAATTACCTTTACATCTTTTAAGCCGTGTGATTCGGCAATTTCGGTCAACTCTTTTTTTATTGTAATATCTATTTTTACCTTTCGACCTATAATTACCGAAAGTATAAGCACCAAAACAGCAATAACCCAAAACAGTTTTTTTGATTTAGAAGAATTAATGTTCATAATAATACCCCTTTACACAATAATTTTTAAGCAAGATTTATTCTGCTTTTATTTTACAGCAATAGGTGTCCCGTATTTAAATGTCTACTTTATAGGTATCATATCAAAGGAAGATTTTATAATTTATTACAGATAAAAATCAGTACAGTAAAAAAACCGTACTGATTTTTTGTCAATATTACACAAAAACTATGTCGTATTTTTGTAAAAATATAAAAAATTCCATTTATTTACAAATTTTATGTTGCATAGTTTTCACATGTGTGTTATTATGTGATTACAATCACAAGTGAACACGCATTTACGATTACAGTTGATGTGTGAGTGGTATATGTTTATTGTGATTAAAAACTACAATGCTAAATATCAACTGAATAACTGACCTGCTATTTCTTCGCCGTTTTCTACTTTTTTAATTGTTTCGCTGACAATTTTTTCGGCAATTGATTTAAGGTCCATAGAAAGTGTAAAATCAATAATTCTTTTGCGTTCGGCGGCATCGGTATTATACAACTTTAATGCACAATCCAAAAAACGTATAATTTTTGCCTCAATAGTAAAGTACATATCACAGGGTACAGCCATATATCCCCTAATCATACTTGCAGATGCAATTTCCATTTCGTAAAAATCTTTTGCTTGGGCATTGGGTTGCAAATGTTTAAACACTTGATACAGCCTTTCGGACATTACTTTGTAAATGTATGTACTTGTTGTAGGTAATGAATAAGCCGCAACATATAATTCACGCAACTGTTCGGTCAATTCGGCGGTATGCAGTTCAAGACCAGCTTCAACTGCACAAACAATCATTGGGTCATCAGAACCGCTTATTTTTTGAGCCAAATCGTACTGACCAACAAAAATCCACTTAACAAACTCTAATAAAATTGCTTCTTTACTGGGGTATGCTCTAAAAAAAGAACTTGGTGTCATACCTGCGTTGCGGGCAATTTCGGCAGTAGTTGCACATTCGTACCCTTTTTCTAAAAATTGTGTAGCCGCTGACCGCAACATTTTTTGTTGCGTAAGTAAGCCGCTGGGTTGTTTACCTCTCGGTGGCATTATCATTGCTCCTTTGTGTTAGTGTACTTGTGATTATAGTTATATTATAGCACATTGAAAATATAAATACAAGTAAAACTTATTGGCAAAATTTCACTTAGATTTACCCTTGAGTTTTATATCAATCGGAGGAATTAATATGAAAAACACAAACCTTACAGAAACCCCTAAACCAGCCGCCATAGACGCAAAAGACCCTATTCAAATTGCATTAACCAAACCCAACGAAAAAGAAAAAATGAATGATGCAGCCTATGTTTACAACTTAGAATTTGTAATAAGCGATATTTTGCATGAGATTGGTATTCCGACGCATATTAAGGGTTACACCTATTTGCGAAAAGCAATTTTGATTTCGTTTTTTGACCCAAATGCAGTAAATTCAATCACAAATTTATTGTATCCAAGTATTGCAAAATACTATAATACAGGTATTTCGCAAGTAGAACGTGCCATACGCCACGCCATTGAGGTTGCTTGGCACCGTGGAAATGTTGATATATTGCACAACTATTTCGGATATACAACATCGGCTATTACTGGCAAACCCACCAACAGCGAATTTATAGCAATGATATCCGACCGATTACGTCTTAAAGAGAATTTATCAAACTCCTGATAAATCTATTGTTCAAAAACAGTTGCCGCCTTTTTAGACGGCAACTGTTCAGACTGTCGAAAAAGTCCAGATTAAGCTGGGCTTTTTCTGCGTTTTGTGGTA
>CAZUYL010000013.1:0-21661 GCA_964624945.1 uncultured Ruminococcus sp.
GTGTCAAGTTGATAAGCATAGGTGAAATCACCTTTTTCTTCTTCACAAAGACGAACAACCTCACGGGCAAGTTCTTCACCGCCCTTACCGCCTTCTGCCCAAACGTTAGAAAGCACGGTGTTTACGCCTAATTCTTTGCACTTATCAATTATAAAATCAATTTCGCGGTTGGTATCGGTCGGGAAACGGTTAACCGCAACCACGCACGGCAATTTGTAAACGTTTTTAATATTGGATACATGGCGTAAAAGATTGGGTATGCCGTTTTCAAGTGCGGATAAATCTTCGGTATCGAGTTGCTTTTTATCAAGACCGCCATGCATTTTAATGGCTCTTACAGTAGCAACCACAACAACCGCATCGGGTGTAAGACCTGACATACGGCATTTTATATCTAAGAATTTTTCTGCACCTAAATCTGCACCGAAACCTGCCTCGGTAATTGCATAATCACCTGTTTTAAGTGCAAGTTTGGTAGCCATAACCGAGTTACAACCGTGTGCAATGTTTGCAAAAGGACCGCCGTGTACAAAAGCAGGTGTGCCTTCAAGTGTTTGCACTAAATTTGGTTTAAACGCATCTTTAAGCAATGCTGTCATAGCACCGACTGCCTTTAAATCACCCGCAGTTACGGGTTTGTCGTCATAAGTATATGCTACAATTATTTTTGAAAGGCGTTCTTTTAAATCGGTTATTGAGTTTGCCAAGCAAAATACTGCCATAATTTCACTTGCGACGGTAATATCAAATCCGTCTTCACGGGGAACACCGTTTGCCTTACCTCCCATACCGTCGACAATAAAACGCAACTGACGGTCATTCATATCAACGCAACGTTTCCAAGTAATTTTACGAACATCAATATTCAAAGCATTGCCCTGTTGAATATGATTATCGAGCATAGCGGCAAGCAGATTGTTTGCCGCACCTATTGCGTGAAAATCGCCCGTGAAATGCAGGTTGATGTCTTCCATAGGAACAACCTGTGCATAACCGCCGCCTGCGGCACCGCCTTTTACACCGAATACAGGGCCTAAAGAAGGCTCACGCAATGCTACGGCAACGTTTTTGCCTATTCTTTTAAGACCGTCGGCAAGACCGATCGTAGTTGTGGTTTTGCCCTCGCCTGCCGCAGTAGGAGTAATAGCGGTTACAAGCACCAATTTACCGTTTTTACGGCTATTATCGTTAAGTAATGATAAATCCACTTTTGCTTTGTATTTGCCGTACTGTTCAATGTATTTTTCATCAATACCGGCATTTTCGGCAATTTTAGTTATTGGTTGCATTTTACAATTCTGTGCAATTTCAATATCAGATAAATAAGCCATTTGTTTTATCTCCCCGATAATTATTTAAAATATTTTACTGCTGCTTCAAACATACGTATATCGTATTCACCGAGCACGTTTTTGTAAAGACCTTCGCCTATGCGTTCGCTATGGCCCATTTTACCGAATACACGTCCATCGGGTGAAGTTATACCCTCGATAGCGTACATAGAATTGTTGGGGTTGAAACGAACATCACTTGTGGCATTTCCGTTAAGATCAACATATTGTGTAGCAATTTGACCGTTTTCGGCAAGTTGCTTGATTAAATCTTCGTTTGCTAAAAATCTGCCTTCACCGTGTGAAATCGGAACATTGTAAACATCGCCTACATTTGTAAATGAAAGCCAAGGTGATTTATTAGAAGCAACACGTGTACGCACAATACGGGATTGGTGGCGTGCAATAGTGTTAAATGTAAGAGTAGGACAATTTTCATCGGTATCAATGATTTTACCGTAAGGCACAAGACCTAATTTAATAAGTGCTTGGAAACCGTTACAAATACCGCACATCAAACCGTCACGGTTGTCAAGTAAATCGGTAACACCCGCTTTAATAGCTGCGTTTCTGAAAAATGCAGTAATAAATTTACCGCTGCCGTCGGGTTCGTCACCGCCCGAAAAACCGCCGGGAATAAATATCATTTGTGCGGTTTTTAGTTCTTGGGCAAATTTTTCAATGCTTGACTGAATACCCGATGCATTAAGATTGTTAATTACAATAATTTCAGGTTCGGCACCTGCGTCACGCACAGCCTTTGCACTGTCATATTCACAGTTTGTACCTGGGAATGCAGGTATAAGAACCTTCGGTTTTGCAACCTTAATTGCAGGTGATTTGTATTCGGTTGCTTTGTATTCAAAATTTTGCATTGGTGTTTTTGAATCGGAAATATTGCAACTGTAAACCGATTCTAATTTGTTTTCATAAACGTTGAGCAATTCGTCTAAATCAATGCTGTCGCTACCTAAAGAAATTTTGCCGTCATCGGTAATTGTACCTACGGTGATAGCATCTTCAACATCCTCGGTAACTTCAAGCAAAAATGCACCGTAAGAATAATCAAATATTTTACCAACGCTTAAATTGCTGTCATATTTGAAACCGAGACCATTACCGAATGACATTTTCATAACTGCTTCAGCAATACCGCCCATACCCAATGTATAAGCAGATGCAACTTTGCCTGAACGCATAAGTTCGGTAACCTTGTTGAATGTAGAAATTAAAGATTTTGTATTAGGCAAATTGGTATCTTCATCATAAATCGGGCAAAGCATTACAAGATGGTTGCCAGCCTTTTTAAATTCAGGTGATATGATATCTTTTACCTTTTCGGTAGTAACCGCAAATGAAACCAATGTTGGCGGAACATCTAAATCTTCAAAAGAACCGCTCATTGAATCTTTACCGCCGATTGAACCGATTTGTAATTCTTTTTGTGCCTTAAATGCACCAAGCAAAGCGGCAAGCGGTTTACCCCATCTTTTGCCGTCGGTACCGGGTTTTTCAAAATATTCTTGGAATGTGAGATACACATCTTCGAATTTTGCACCTGTGGCAATAAGTTTTGAAACCGATTCAACAACTGCCAAATAAGCACCGTGATATGGACTTTGTTCGGTAATAAAAGGATTATAACCCCAAGCCATAAGTGAGCAGTCATCGGTATGTTTTTTCTCTACTGATATTTTTTGAACCATAGCCTGAATAGGTGTTAACTGATTTTTACCACCAAACGGCATAAGAACAGTACCTGCACCTATTGTTGAATCAAAGCGTTCTGAAAGACCGCGTTTTGAACAAATGTTAAGGTCATCGGCAAGTTTTTTGTAATTTTCTACAAAACCGCCTTCAACTACACCGCCAAAAGATTTTGGTGCTTCGGGTGTAATAACTATGTGTTTATCAGCACCGTTTGAATTTAAGAATTCACGGCTGATATCAACGATTTTTTGACCGTTCCAATTCATCACAAGTCGAGGTTCGGCTTTAACAACCGCCACAGGACATGCCTGTAAATTTTCTTGGGCGGCAAGTGCTAAGAATGCATCTACGTTGTGCGGTTCTACAACTACTGCCATACGTTCTTGCGATTCACTAATAGCGATTTCGGTGCCGTCAAGACCGTCATATTTTTTAGGAACAGCGTTTAGGTTGATTTCAAGACCGTCGGCAAGTTCACCTATTGCAACCGATACACCGCCTGCACCGAAATCGTTACAGCGTTTTATCATTTGAGTTGCGGTTTTGTTGCGGAACAAACGTTGCAATTTGCGTTCTTCGGGTGCGTTACCCTTTTGAACTTCGGCACCGCAAGTTTCAACTGACTGTGTGGTGTGTGCTTTAGAAGAACCTGTTGCACCGCCAATACCGTCACGGCCTGTGCTACCGCCTAAAAGAATCACAACGTCATCGGGTGACGGAACTTCACGGCGAACATTTTCTGCAGGAGCCGCAGCAATAACTGCACCGATTTCCATACGTTTTGCGGCATAACCGGGATGATAAATTTCATCTACAATGCCTGTTGCAAGACCGATTTGGTTGCCGTATGAAGAATAACCTGCTGCTGCAGTTGTTACTATTTTACGTTGTGGAAGTTTGCCCTTAATGGTTTGATTAACAGGAACAGTAGGATCTGCCGCACCTGTAACACGCATAGCACCGTAAACATATGCACGGCCTGAAAGCGGGTCACGTATTGCACCGCCGATACAAGTAGCCGCACCACCGAAAGGTTCGATTTCGGTTGGGTGGTTGTGTGTTTCGTTTTTGAAAAGCAAAAGCCAAGGTTCGCTAACGCCGTCAACATCTACGTTGATTTTTACGGTGCAAGCGTTTATTTCTTCAGATTCGTCTAATTTATCAAGTTTGCCGTTTTCTTTTAAATATTTTACGGCAACTGTTGCAAGGTCCATAAGGCAAATCGGCTTTGTTCTGCCAAGTTCTTTACGAACTTCGATATATTCATCATAAGCACTTTGCAAAAGTTCATCTTCAAATTTAACGTCATCTATTACAGTTAAAAATGTTGTATGGCGGCAATGGTCAGACCAATAGGTATCAATCATACGAATTTCGGTGATGGTAGGTTCTCTGCCTTCGGTTTTAAAATAATTTTGGCAGAATGCAATATCATCGGCATCCATAGCGAGACCCATATCACTTACAAATTTTTCAAGACCTGCACGGTCAAGTGATAAAAAGCCGTCAAGAGTTTTAACCGTTGTGGGAATATCGTAATTAACAGCAAGTGTTTCGGGTTTGTTTAAATCTGCCTCACGTGCTTCTACGGGGTTGATAACGTATTTTTTAATTTCAGACAATTCGTTTTCGGTAAGATTGCCGTAAAGTGCATAAACCTTTGCCGAACGAACAAGCGGACGTTCACCCTGTGAAATAATTTGAATACATTGTGCGGCTGAATCGGCACGTTGGTCAAATTGACCTGGCAAATATTCTACCGCAAAAACTTTTGCATTGTCAACGTCTATAGAAGCCGTTGCAATGTCGAGTTGCGGTTCTGAAAAAACGGTAGAAATAGCATAATTAAATAAATCTTCGGTAATATTTTCAGCATCGTAACGATTGAAAATTCTAACACTTTCAAGTGATTTTATACCGAGCAGATTATTAACTTCGCTAAGTAAATTTTTAGCCTCGTTGGCAAGTTCTTTTTTCTTTTCTACAAATACTCTGTAAACCATTATTTTTCCTCCGCCGCTTTCAATGCTTTTAAACCGATATCATTACGGTAATAGCAGTTTTCGAATTTTATGTTTTTAACTTTTTGATATGATTTTTCAATAGCACCTTCAAGTGTATCATCAATAGAAGTTACACCCAATACCCTGCCGCCGTTTGTAAGTAATTTGTTGTCATTTAAAACAGCACCTGCAACATAAGTGCTATCAAGCAAGTCTTCGGGAATTGAAATTTCGTAACCTTTTTCGTAGGCTTGCGGATATCCGTTTGAAGCCATAATTACACAACAAGCGTTTTTGTTGCTGAATTTAACCTGAGTTTTTTCAAGTGTTTCGTTTGTTACAGTCTGCATAACCGTAAGCAAATCGCTCTCAAGCAAGGGTAAAACAACCTGTGTTTCAGGATCACCGAAACGGCAGTTATATTCAATAACTTTAGGGCCGTCAGCAGTTAACATTAAGCCAAAATAAAGACAACCTTTAAAAGTTCTGCCCTCTGCTTTCATAGCAGAAATTGTAGGCAAAAATATTTTCTGCATACATTCATTTGCGATTTCTTCGGTATAATACGGATTAGGTGCAACAGTACCCATACCGCCTGTATTAAGACCTGTATCGTTGTCACCTGCACGTTTGTGGTCCATTGAAGAAACCATAGGCACTACAACTTTACCGTCGGTAAAAGAAAGAACAGATACTTCGGGACCTGTTAAAAACTCTTCGATAACTATATTGTCACCGCTTTTGCCGAATTGTTTATCTTGCATAATAGATATAATTGCCTCGCGTGCTTCTTCACGTGTAAAGGCAATTATTACACCTTTGCCGAGTGCTAAACCGTCTGCTTTAATAACAGTAGGAATCGGTGCAGTTTCGATATATTCAAGTGCTGAATTAACATCATTAAAAACTTCGTAAGCGGCGGTTGGAATACCGTATTTTTTCATAAGATTTTTAGAAAAAACTTTGCTGCCCTCAATAATTGCCGCATTTTTTCTTGGACCGAAACAATCAATACCTTTTTCTTCTAAAGCATCAACAAGTCCTAAAACCAACGGGTCATCGGGTGCTACAACCGCATAGTCGATTTTGTTGTCAACCGCAAATTTTACAATAGAATCTATATCGGTTGCTTTAATGTCTACACATTCGGCATCGGCAGCAATGCCGCCGTTACCGGGCAGAGCATAAATTTTTTCAACCGTTTTATTCTCTTTAAGTTTTTTAATAATGGCGTGTTCCCTACCGCCTGCACCTACAACTAAAATTTTCATAACTACTCCTAAAATTAATGATGGAACAATCTCATTCCTGTAAATGCCATAACCATATCATATTTATCGGCACAATTTATAACGATATCGTCACGAATTGAACCGCCGGGTTCTGCAATGTATTTTACACCGCTGCGTTTTGCACGTTCGATGTTGTCATCAAACGGGAAAAATGCATCAGAACCGAGTGCAACACCGTCAATTGTTGACAAATATGCCCTTTGTTCTTCAAGGGTGAAAGGTTCGGGTTTTGAAGTGAAATATTTTTGCCAATTACCATCGGCACAAACATCTTCTTCATTTTGATTTATATAACCGTCAATTACATTGTCGCGGTCGGGTCTGCCGAGTGTATCTTTAAAAGGCAAATTTAAAACCTTGTCGTGCTGACGCAAAAACCAAGTATCTGCTTTGGTGCCTGCAAGTCGTGTGCAATGTATACGTGATTGCTGACCTGCACCAACACCGATTGCTTGACCGTCAACAGCATAGCAAACCGAATTTGACTGTGTATATTTAAGTGTAATAAGCGAAATTATAAGGTCGCGAACTGCCTCTTCGGGTAAGTTTTTGTTTTGTGTTACTATGTTATTAAACAATTCGCTGTTGATTGCAAAGTTGTTTCTGCCTTGCTCAAAAGTAATACCGAATACCTGTTTTGTTTCCTTTTCTTCGGGTACATAATCAGGATCAATTTTTACAATGTTGTAATTGCCTTTTCTTTTAGTTTTCAAAATTTCAAGTGCTTCGGGTTCATAACCCGGGGCAATTACACCATCGGAAACTTCACGCTTGATAAGTTTTGCGGTAGTTACATCGCATACATCTGAAAGGGCAACCCAATCACCGAAAGAACACATACGGTCGGTACCTCTTGCTCTGGCATAAGCACAAGCGAGCGGTGAATTATCAAGTTCGGCAATGTCATCTACAAAGCAGGCTTTTTTTAATTTGTCCGAAAGCGGAATACCAACCGCCGCAGAGGTTGGACTTACATGTTTAAAAGAGGTAACCGCAGGCAAACCCAATGCAGATTTTAACTCTTTTACAAGTTGCCATGAATTAAATGCATCAAGAAAATTTATGTAACCGGGTCTTCCACATAAAATTTCAATTGGCAATTCGTTGCCGTTATTCATATAGATTTTTGACGGTTTTTGATTAGGATTACAACCGTATTTTAATTCAAATTCTTTCATTTTAAACTCCTTATACGTTTTTGTTAACTATTCTTGAAGTGTAATTACCTGTTTGTAAATCAATGTATCTTACAAACAATGATACTTTGTTGTCACTATTAAGATTATTCCACAAAATATCGGTTAAAGTGTCTATATCAACGTTCGGAAGTTTAACGGTTTTGGGTTCACCCTCAAAACTCGGAAGCGGATTACCCTCACCGTTATAAGTATGAATAAATTTTGCATTGCCGTCAATAGGATTAGAATATGCAAAATTATATCTTTGGCAGGAATCGGGATTGCCGTCTGCCGATTTTAATATTGACATTGCGTAGTTCATTTTACCGTTTTCAAGATGAACAATACCTGAAATACGGGGTGTATAGTTGGGGGCATCATCTTCAAACTCACGGGTACGTAATGCCTGCTCAAAAGTCATTTGTTTGTCCATAAGTTCGTAAACCGTATCGGTTTGGTCACCGTTTGTAACAATTGTTTTGTTACCCAAAACTTTAACAGGTGCATAGATTATCAAATGGGGATCGGTCATTTTGCTTTCATCAAAAGCCTGTGTTCTGATACCTGAACCGTCTTCAACAAAAACACGGTTACGGCTGTTTTCACTTCTGCCCATAATAAAATATGCAATAATGGCGTTTTTGCCGTCGGCACTTTTACCAATCATAATACCTCTGCCATGATAAGCAAGAGAATTAAGTTCATTTTCAAGAGTCTTTATTTCCATTTTTGAAATGCCCCTTTAATTATTTAATGTAAGTTTTATTGTCTTTTATAATTATTTTTTCGTCGCAAAGTAATTTAACGGCTTTTGGAAGTATTTTCCATTCAGCCTGTTCCATAATGCGTTTTTGTAACGTTTCGGGGGTATCGTCATCTAAAACTTCAACCGCCCGCTGCAATATAATAGGACCTGCATCACATTCAGCAGTTACAAAATGAACGGTAGCACCCGACACTTTAACACCCTTTTTAAGTGCCTCCTCATGCACATGTAAGCCGTAATAACCCTTACCGCAAAAAGAAGGTATAAGAGCAGGATGAACATTAATCATTTTGTTTTTAAAAGTATCGCAAACGTTACTGTCAAGTATTGTCATAAAGCCTGCATAAACAATGATGTCGGCGTTTTCTTGCAACAAAGCATCTCGCATAGCACAACTGTATGAAGCGATGTCGGAATAATCTTTTCTAATTAAAACACGTGTTTTAATTCCATTGTTTTCAGCACGCGTAAGTGCATAAGCATCGGCTTTTGACGATATAACACAGGTTATTTTGCCGCAACCTAATTCTCCCCTGTTTTGTGCGTCAATAAGTGCCTGCAAATTTGTGCCGCCACCAGAGACTAAAACAACAATATTTTTAGTATTATTCAATGATAACACCCTCGTCACTTTTTATTACGCTACCGATAACATAAGCGTCTTCGCCGTTTGCCTTTAAAATTTCAAGTGCTTTTTCGGTTTCGGCTTTAGGTACTACAATGCTCATACCAACGCCCATATTATAGGTATTAAACATATCACGTTCTGAAATGTTGCCGACTTTTTGAATTAAATCGAATATCGGCAATATTTTAAGCGAGGATTTATCAACTTTAACCGAATAACCTTTTGGAAGACTTCTCGGAATATTTTCGTAAAAACCGCCGCCTGTAATATGTGAAATAGCGTGAACATCAACCTTTTCAAGCAAAGCAAGAACCGATTTTACATAAATTTTTGTAGGAGTAAGCAATGTTTCACCGAGTGATTTACCGCCTAATTCCTGAGTGTATGCATTAAGGTCACAATTTTCAATATCAAAAACCTTACGCACAAGTGAAAAACCGTTTGAATGAACACCGCTTGAAGCAAGTGCTATAACAGTATCGCCTTCGGCAACTTTGTTATTGTCAATAATTTTCTTTTTATCAACAATACCAACGGCAAAACCTGCAAGGTCGTAGTCTTCAACCGGCATCATTCCGGGGTGTTCGGCAGTCTCACCGCCTATGAGTGCGGCACCTGACTGAACACAGCCTTCACAAACGCCGCCAACGATTGATGCTATTTTTTCGGGAATATTTTTGCCGCAAGCAATATAGTCTAAAAAGAACAAGGGTTTAGCACCGCAACAAATAATATCGTTAACACACATGGCAACAGCATCAATACCGATTGTATCGTGTTTGTCCATCAAAATTGCAAGTTTAACCTTAGTGCCGCAACCGTCTGTACCGCTTACGAGTACAGGTTCTTCCATTCCTGCGGCATTAAGTCCGAAACAACCGCCAAAACCGCCTACATCGTCAAGACAACCTGAATTTTTGGTTCTTGCAATGTGTTTTTTCATAAGTTCAACCGACTTATAACCTGCCGTAATATCAACACCTGCTGCTGCGTAGGCTTCAGATTTAGAATTGTTATGCATAATTTATTCCTTTCCGTTCCAACAATATGTGCATAGGTCACATTCATCAAGACCGATAGCCTTAATAATGCCTTCTAAAGATTGAAACTCTAAAGAAGCAAAACCTAATTTATCGCAAATGGATTTGCGTAAATTTTTACCGCGTTCGGTTTCACCGTTGGAATATTCGTCAATATAATTAAAACCTTCTTCACCCTCAAGTTCCATAATAACACGGCGTGCTATTAATTCCATATCGTTGGTAGAGCGTGAAAAATTAAGATATTTACAACCGTACATAATCGGAGGACAAGCTGAACGCATATGAACCGATTTTGCACCGTTTTCGTAAAGAAAATCTACCGTTTCTTTAAGTTGAGTACCTCTTACAATAGAATCGTCAACAAAAAGAAGATTTTTATCAACAATAAAATCGTGTACGGGTATCTGTTTCATACGTGCAATTTTATTGCGTTCGGTTTGCATTGTGGGCATAAAACTGCGTGACCACGTAGGTGTGTATTTAATAAAAGCACGTGTATATTTTTTACCGCTTTCATTAGAGTAACCTATCGCGTGCGGAATACCCGAATCAGGCACACCGCCGACATAGTCAACATCTTGTGCAATACCGTTTTTACGGTCATATTCAGCCATTATTTCACCGTTGCGGCAACGCATTGCCTCAACGTTTACACCCTCATAGGTCGATGTTGGATAACCGTAATAACTCCACAAAAAAGAACAAATACGTTTCTTTTTGCCGGGTTCTGCCAACTGCTTGATACCGTCGGTTGTAATTTTTACAATTTCACCCGGTCCTAACTCTTTTTCATCGGCGTAGCCCAATTTTTGATAAGCAAAAGATTCAAAAGTTACGGCGTACCCGTCATCATTTTTACCTATAATTACAGGTATTCTGCCCAATTTATCACGAGCGGCAATAATTGCACCTTTGCTTGTAAGAATTAAAATTGACATTGTGCCTTCAATAAGGTTTTGTGCGTTTTTAATTCCGTCAACAAAGGTATCTTTTTGATTTACGAGTGCGGCAACAAGTTCGGTTGTATTAACCTTACCGCCTGTCATTGCATCAAAATAACCGCCCTGTTGTTCTAAACATTTATTGATAAGTTCGTCGGCATTGTTAATAATGCCGACGGTAGCAATCGCATAAGTACCGAATTTAGAACGTATAAGCATAGGTTGCGGATCGGTATCGCTTATACAACCTATAGCCGATGTACCCTTCATTTCTTCAAAAATTTTTTCAAATTTTGTTCTGAAAGGTGAATTTTCTATATTGTGAATTTTACGTTGTAAACCGATTTCGCTGTCATATGCGGCAAGACCGCCACGCTTTGTTCCAAGGTGTGAATGATAATCCACACCAAAGAACACATCGGCCATACAATCGTGGTTTGATACTATTCCGAAAAAGCCTCCCATGATGACCTACTTTCAATCAAGCGAAAAACAATTTTGAAAGTGTCATCGGGTCAATGTATTTGCCATCTTTATAAACACGCATATTACCCGAAGCAATTTCGTCTATAAGCATTACATCGCCGTTTTTATCATAACCGAATTCAAATTTAATATCGTAAAGGTCAAGACCTTTTTCTTTGAGATCATCAGCAACGATTTTTGTGATTTTTTGTGTCATTTCTTTAATATCGTCATACTGTTTTTCGGTCATAACGTTAAGTGCTACAAGAGCATCTTTTATTACAAGCGGATCGCCCTTTGCATCGTTTTTGAAGGTCATTTCAACGTATGCGGGTAAATCAGCACCTTCTTCAATATAATCACCGTAACGGCGAATAAAACTGCCCACTGCTTTGTAACGGCATATAACTTCAAGACCGTGACCGAACACTTTTGCAGGCAAAACTTCCATAGTGGTGTCATCAAGGTTAGCATTTACATAATGAGTTTTAATGCCTGCCGCATTGATTTTTTCAAAGAAGTAAATTGACATACGAAGGTTAACGTCGCCTACGCCTTCAATTGTAAGACCAACCGAGTTTTCGCCCGGATCAAAAACGCCGTCTTTACCTGTGCAATCGTCTTTAAATTTCAAAAGGCAATTACCGTTTTCGAGTGCGTAAACGTTTTTAGTTTTTCCTGTGTACAAAAGTTTGTTTTCCATAATATATTACTCCTTTAAAATTGATTACAAATTGTTCATTACGGCTGCATCTTTATCTAAAACAGCCTGAGCATCACTTACACGTTTTGCGTCAAGTTTTTGAGCAAGTTGTGCGTCTTCTACGGCAATTATTTGTGCCGCTAAAAGTGCGGCATTTGCACCGCCGTTTATTGCAACGGTTGCAACAGGTATACCCGTTGGCATTTGCACGGTAGAAAGTAATGCATCCATACCGTCAAGATTGGAAGATTTACACGGAATACCAATTACGGGCAAGGTTGTGTTTGCAGCTATAGCACCTGCAAGATGTGCTGCCATACCTGCGGCGGCTATTAATACACCAAAACCGTTTTTGCGTGCGTTTAAAGCAAAATCGCGTGCTTCAACGGGGGTTCGGTGTGCAGAATAAATATGCACCTCAAACGGTATTTCAAGCATTTTCAGTGTATCGGTTGCTTTTTTTATAATCGGTAAGTCGCTGTCGCTACCCATTATAATTCCGACTTTTTTCATAATAAAACCTCCAAAAAATTGTAAAAAGGCACACTTGGACTGTTTACGTTCAAGTGTGCCCAGACGGTCGGCTTAAAAAATATATACGTCTTTGCTCCTTAGTGGTAAACTCCACAAAACAACTCCGTCAGTCACAAAGAACGATACTTTCAAGTACGCATTAAGTATACCATTTTATCAAATTTATGTCAAGAAAATTCGACGTTAAATTACATAAAATTTTAAACAAAAAATTATTTAAACATTAAGCCTTTGTTTCACAATAAATACAACGGTAAACCTTATCCTCTTTATCGGTAAGTTTAAATATATGCTGAAGTTCTTGCTCACAAGTTGTAATACAACGCGGATTTTTACATTTAACTACATTTGTGAGTGTTTCGGGCAAGCCGATGGTTTTTTTCTCGGTTAAAGTTCCGTCTTTAATAATGTTTACGGTAGCATTCGGGTCAACAAAACCTATAACGTCAAGGTTGAGTTCAATATCGGCATCAATTTTAATAATATCTTTTTTGCCTAACTTTTTGCTTGGTACATTTCTTATCAAAGCAACCGAAACATCAAGTGCATCAAGATTTAACAATTCATAAAGTTTCATACCGCAACCGGCGGTAATGTGGTCAATAACCACGCCGTTTTGAATTGAGTCTATGTTCATATTGTGCCTGCCTCCTTTAACAGTTTAAGAATTAACGCCATACGCATATATTTACCGTTAAGCACCTGTTTAAAATAACAAGCACGCGGATCATCATCAATAGCAACGCTGATTTCATTAACACGCGGCAACGGATGTAAAATTGACAAATCAGATTTTGCATTTTCAAGTTTATCGGGTGTTAAAATGTAACTGTCTCTCAATCGAAGATAATCTTCTTCATTGAAAAAGCGTTCTTGCTGTACACGTGTCATATATAAAATATCAAGTGTTGGCATAACAGACTCTAAATCGGTAGTTTGTGTGTATGGAATATTATTCTTAACAAGCACATCTTTTTTAACGTAACTTGGAAGTTTAAGTTCATCGGGTGAAATTAAAACTATATTAATGTTGTTATAACGGCTCAAGGCGTTAATCAAAGAATGAACGGTTCTGCCAAATTTTAAGTCACCGCAAAAACCAACCGTTAAGTTATTAAATCTGCCTTTTTCACGGTAAATTGTAAGTAAATCGGCTAGTGTTTGCGTTGGATGACAGTGGCCGCCGTCACCTGCGTTGATTATCGGAATAGAGGCGTTTTTGGATGCAACAAGTGCGGCACCTTCTTTAGGGTGACGCATTGCTATAATATCGGCATAGCAACTTACAACCTTTGAGGTATCTGCAACACTTTCGCCTTTAGATGCCGAAGAACTTTTAGCCTCTGAAAAGCCTAAAACATTACCGCCGAGTTCATACATAGCGGCCTCAAAACTGAGTCGTGTTCTTGTAGAGGGTTCAAAAAACAATGTTGCAAGTTTTTTACCGCTGCAAATATGTGAATATTTTTCGGGGTTTGATATTATATCAAGTGCGGTTGATATAAGTTCGTCAATTTCCGAAACGGATAAATCTAAAATGTCAATTACGCTTCTCATAAAATCACCTGATTTTTAAAAATTATTTTGCACCGTTAACTTCAAGATATTTTTTTATGCGGTCAACATTTTCTTGATTTTCGGGTTTTTCTTCAAGATATTCGATAATATCGTAAACGTCAACAACCGAATATACGGGAAAACCGAATTCTTCGGTAACTTCTGCCATTGCGGATTTTTCGGTTTTACCTTTTTCTTTGCGGTCAACCATTACAAAACAAGCGGATACTTTTGTGCCCTCAAGTTTTGAAAGAACGGACATACTCTCGCGAATAGCGGTACCTGCTGTGATAACATCTTCCACAATTACGATTTCTTCGCTGTTTTGCGGTTTGTAACCTACAAAAACGCCGCCTTCACCGTGGTCTTTTTCTTCTTTGCGGTTGAAAAAGAACGGTACGTCAAGACCTTCTTTTGAAAGTGCACAAGCAACCGATACCGCAATCGGAATACCTTTGTAAGCAGGTCCGTAAAGAACGGTACGTTTGTTACCTATTTTTTCAAAATATGCTTTTGCGTAAAACTCGCCGAGTTTTGAAATTTGGTCGCCTGTTTTTATGTCACCTGCGTTTATAAAATAAGGAATTTTTCTGCCGCTTTTAGCAGTAAAATCACCGAATTTTAACACACCTGCATTTTCTAAAAACTGTATAAACTCTTTTTTATAACCTTCCATTGTCTTCTCCTTAAAAAACAATATATTTACCTTAATTTAACCTACAAACTCGCTTACACAACGCTCATACGCTGCAACGGGGTCTTCTGCCGCTGTAATTGGTCTGCCTACAACTATATAATCAGAACCGATTTCTTTTGCTTGGGCGGGTGTCATAACGCGTTTTTGGTCACCTTTATCACCGTCGGCAAAGCGAACACCGGGTGTTACGGTTAAAAAGTCTTTACCGCAAACATCGTGTACTTTACCTGCTTCAAGCGGTGAGCAAACAACACCGTCAAGACCTGCATCTTTAGCATTTTTTGCATAATGCATAACAACCTTGTCGATAGGCTCTTTTATAAGCAAATCTTTTTCCATACTCTCTTGATTAGTAGAGGTAAGTTGTGTTACGGCAATAAGCAACGGTCTTGTGCCGTCGGCACGTGTAAGACCTTCAATGGCGGCTTGCATCATGGCAACCGTGCCGCCTGCGTGTAAATTGCAAATGTCAACATCAAGGTTTGAAAGAACCGACATTGCTTTTTTTACGGTGTTCGGTATATCGTGCAATTTTAAATCCAAAAAGATTTTGTGTCCGCGTTTTTTAATTTCTTTAACAATTGACGGACCTTCAGCATAAAAAAGTTCCATACCAATTTTCACAAAAGGTTTTTTGCCTGTAAATTTATCTAAAAATTCAAATGTTTGCTTTGCACTTGCAAAGTCGCAAGCAACAATTACGTCTTTACCCATATTAAATTACTCCTCCGATTATATCTGATAATTTTTCGATGCCGTATTTATTCATTACCGCAGGTAATTCGTTAATAATATCACGTGCTGCATACGGATTTATAAGGTTTGCAGCACCTATTTCAACCGCCGTTGCACCAGCAAGCATCATTTCGATTACATCTTCGGCAGATGATACACCGCCCATACCTATAACGGGAATATTAACCGCGTGTGATACTTGATATACCATTCTGAGAGCAACAGGAAAAATTGCCGCACCTGAAAAACCGCCCATTTTGTTTGCAATTACGGGTTTGCGGGTTTTAAGGTCAATTCGCATACCAAGCATAGTATTTATAAGGCTTATGCCGTCGGCACCTGCATCTTCACACGCTTTTGCGATTGCGACAATGTCGGTAACGTTAGGCGAAAGTTTAACAATTACGGGTTTTGTTGTAACTGCTTTTACAGCCCTTACAACCTCTGCCGCTGAATCGGGGTCGGTGCCGAAACTCATACCGCCGCCGTGAACATTAGGGCAACTAACGTTTACTTCAAGCCAACCTACAATGTCCTGCTTGTCAAGTTTTTCGCAGGTGTATGCATAATCGTCAACCGAAAAACCGCTTATATTAGCCATAACTTTTTTGTTAAAACATTTTTTAAGTTTTGGCAATTCTTCGGCAATAACTTTTTCTACACCTGGGTTTTGAAGACCTACGGCATTTATCATACCTGCGGTACATTCGGCAATACGCGGTGTTGGGTTACCGAAACGGGCATCTTTGGTAGTGCCTTTGAAAGAAAAGGTGCCAAGGCAGTTAATATCGTAAAGTTCGGCAAATTCATAACCGAAACCAAACGTGCCTGAAGCCGGAATTACAGGATTATCAATTTGTATTCCGCAAAGATTTACACTTAATTCTCCCATAAAATTTCCTCCTTTTTCATAACGGGGCCGTCTTTACAAATGCGTTTGTAACCTGTAATTGTTTTGCAACTGCAACCCATACACGCACCGAAACCGCAACCCATACGTTCTTCAAAACTCATTTGACCTTCGGTTTTTGATGTTTTGTATATTGATTTAAGCATTGGTTCAGGTCCGCAAGTGTAAAAATATGTATACATTTCAGGGTATGCATCTGTTACAAAGCCTTTTACCCCGTAACTGCCGTCAACGGTAGTTACGGTAACATTGCAACCGAGTTTTTTAAATTCTTGCTCATAAAAAACTTCGCTTTTAGTATTAAAACCTAACACTACCGATACCTGTCTGCCTTGATTTATAAGATTTTTGGCAAGCATATAAAGTGGAGGAACACCCACACCGCCGCCGAGCAGCAACGGTTTATCGCCCGAAAGCGATAAATCGTACCCGTTGCCAAGACCTGTGAGCACATCTAATTTGTCACCAACGGTCATTTTTGACATTTGCTCTGTTCCTTTGCCGACAACTTTGTAAATAATTGTAACGTCTGTTTCGCTGCAATCACAAACAGAAATCGGTCGGCGTAGATATAACCCGTCAAGTTTAATATTGATAAACTGACCGCATGCGGTAATATCCGAAACATCACCCTCAAGTATCATTTTATAAACGTTATCTGTCAATTTTTGATTTGATAATATTTTAAAAATACCCTGTTTCATTATTAAAAATTCCTTTATGCATCAATTGTTGAAATTGTAAGTGTGGTTTCTTCAAGAACATCTAAAAGAACGCTTACCGTATCAAGCGATGTAAATATTGTTACGTTATTTTCGGTAGCAAGACGGCGTATTTGCTGACCGTCACTGTCTTGAACAGATGCACCGATATCTTTGGTGTTGATTACATAAGCAATATGACCTTGACGTATAGCGTTTGGAATATCGTCTGCATTTTCGCTTATCTTTTTCAAAGTATGGGTGCGAATGTTGTTTTCTTTTAAGAATTCGGCAGTACCTTCGGTTGCTTGAATATTGAAACCAAGGTTATAAAATCTGCGAATAAGCGGCAGAGCCTCTTCCTTATCTTTGTCGGCAATGGTAGCAAATACGGTACCGTAATTTTGCAAACGTGTACCTGCGGCTTGCAATGCCTTGTAGAGTGCACGGTTGAGTTTATCGTCATAACCGATTGCTTCACCTGTAGATTTCATTTCAGGTGAAAGGTATGCATCAAGACCTTTGATTTTATTGAATGAGAATACCGGCACTTTTACGTAATATCTGTTTTTCTCTTCAGGATAGAGGCAGAATATACCCTGCTCTTTAAGTGATTTACCGAGTATTACTTCGGTTGCTATATCGGCAAGTGAATAACCTGTAGATTTTGAAAGGAACGGTACGGTTCTTGAAGAACGCGGGTTAACCTCGATTATATAAACATCATCGTTTTGGTCAACAATAAACTGTATGTTGTAAAGACCTATAATGCCGATACCTAAACCTAATTTTTTTGCATATTGCAATATAATACCCTTTACCTTGTCTGAAACACTAAAGGTAGGATATACGCTTATTGAGTCACCCGAATGTATACCTGTACGTTCAACAAGTTCCATAATACCGGGAACAAAAACATCGTGTCCGTCACATATAGCGTCAACTTCAAGTTCTTTGCCCTGTATATATTTGTCAACAAGAACAGGTTTGTCGGCATCAATTTCAACCGCGGTTTTAAGGTAATGGCGTAACTGTGGCTCATCGGCAACAATTTGCATTGCTCTGCCACCCAAAACAAAACTTGGACGCACAAGCACGGGGTAACCTATTTCGGCGGCGGCTTTTACACCGTCTTCAATTTTGGTAACTGCTCTGCCCTTTGGTTGAGGAATGTTGAATTTTTGAAGTATTTTTTCAAAACTGTCACGGTTTTCCGCACGTTCAATAGCGGCACAGTCGGTACCGATAATTTTAACACCTCTGTCCATAAGCGGTTGAGCCAAGTTAATTGCGGTTTGACCGCCAAGCGATGCAATAACGCCTTCGGGTTGTTCAAAGTCGATAATTGCCATTACATCTTCGGGAGTAAGGGGTTCAAAATAAAGTTTATCGGCAGTTGTGTAGTCGGTTGAAACGGTTTCGGGGTTGTTGTTGATAATGATTGCTTCATAGCCTGCACGTTTAATTGTTTGCACAGCATGAACGGTAGAATAGTCAAATTCAACACCCTGACCTATACGAATAGGACCTGCACCCAAAACGATAATCTTTTTCTTATCGGTAAGGCGTGATTCATTTTCGCCTGTATAGGTTGAGTAAAGGTAAGCGATATATTTGCCTGTATGCAATGTATCAACCATTTTGAAAACAGGAATAATGCCGCTTGATTTACGCATATTGTAAACTTCAATTTCGTCTATGCCCCAAACTTTTGCAATGTATTTATCGGAAAAGCCAATTGTTTTTGCGGTTTTGAGCATTTCGGCAGATTTATCGGTTTTTAATTTTTCTTCAACATCAACAATTTTTTTGAATGATTCTAAGAAGAGAGGTGTAATTTTTGTTATTTGATACAACTTATCTATAGTTGCACCGCGACGTAACATTTCAAATACGGCATAAATGTTATCGTCTTGTGAATTTTCTAAATATGTGCAAATTTCATCGTCGGACATAGTATCAAATTTTGCACTGTGAAAATGGCACAAACCGATTTCAAGTGAGCGAACCGATTTAAGCAGACATTCCTCAAGTGTTGAACCTATACCCATAACCTCGCCCGTTGCTTTCATTTGTGTGCCCAAAGTGTTAGGTGCATCGGCAAATTTATCAAACGGGAAACGTGGGAATTTTGCAACAATGTAATCAAGGCGTGGTTCTATAGCAGCAGTACCACCTGCAACGGGTATATCTTCAAGTGCCATACCCAAAGCGATTTTTGCGGTAACTCTTGCAATGGGGTAACCGCTTGCTTTTGATGCCAAAGCAGATGAACGTGATACACGAGGGTTAACTTCTATAAGGTAATATTCGCTGCTGTGGGGGTTGAGTGCGAACTGAACATTGCAACCGCCCTCGATTTTAAGTTCACGAATAATTTTTATAGCACTGTCGTTAAGCATTTTAAGGTCGTGGTCGTTAAGTGAAAGTATAGGTGCTACAACGACAGAGTCACCTGTATGAACGCCTACGGGGTCAATATTTTCCATACCGCAAATGGTAATTGCGGTATCATTGCTGTCACGCATAACCTCAAATTCAATTTCTTTATAACCTTTAACACTTTTTTCAATAAGTACCTGATGTACAGGTGAGAGTTTAAATGCGTTAAGACCAATTTCAACAAGTTCTTCTTCATTGTAAGCAAAACCGCCGCCTGTACCGCCAAGTGTAAATGCAGGGCGTAAAACAACCGGATAACCTATTCTTTGAGCAGCCGCCTTTGCTTCATCAATGCTGTATGTAATTTCAGAAGGAATTACAGGTTCGCCTATAGACTCGCACATTTCTTTAAAAAGTTCACGGTCTTCGGCACGTTCAATACTTTCGCTTGAAGTACCTAAAAGTTCTACGCCGCATTCTTTAAGAATACCCTTTTTCTCAAGTTGCATTGCAAGGTTAAGACCTGTTTGACCGCCTATTCCGGGAACTATAGCATCTGGGCGTTCATAACGCAAAATTTTTGCAATATATTCAAGAGTCAGCGGTTCCATATAAACCTTATCTGCGATTGAGGTATCGGTCATAATTGTAGCAGGGTTAGAGTTACAAAGAATAACCTCATATCCCTCTTCTTTAAGTGCCAAGCAAGCCTGTGTACCTGCATAGTCAAACTCAGCCGCCTGACCGATTACGATAGGACCTGAACCTATAATCAGTACCTTTTTTACATCTGTTCTTTTAGCCATTTTTACTTCCTCCTGAATATATTAATTATGTTTATAAACTACTTTACCGTTACAAACCGTTAATTCACACTCGCCGAAAAGTTTGTAATTTTCAAACGGAGTTGCTTTGCCTTTTGAAATAAAACCGTCGGTATCAACGGTGATTTGCTTATCTAAATTCCAAACGGCAAAATCGTTATTAAGCGGTATATTAAATCGCTTACGCGGATTAAACGCCATTAAATCAACAAGTTTTTCAAGTGTTATTAATTCTGTTTTTACAAAGTATGTATACATTAACTGAAATGCCGTTTCAATGCCTACAATACCGAACGAACTGTCTTTTAAACCCCTGCCCTTTTCCTCGGCACTATGGGGTGCGTGGTCGGTTGCAATCATATCAATAGTTCCGTCTTTAATGCCCTCTATTAAAGCAAGGCGGTCTTGTTCGGAACGGAGCGGCGGATTCATTTTAAATCTGCCCTCTTCTTGCAAATCGGCATCGGTTAAAATTAAATAGTGCGGTGCCGTTTCGCATGTTACATTTAAACCTTCTGCTTTGGCTTTGCGTATTAAATCAACACTTTCTTTACAAGAAATATGACAAACATGGTACGCACAACCTGTTTCACGTACAAGGTTTAAATCACGCTCAATAGGTTTCCATTCGCTTTCGGAACAAATACCTTTATGATTATGCGTTTTGGCATATTCGCCATCGTGAATATAACCGCCGTGCAAAAGTGAATTATCTTCACAATGTGCAACAATTATTTTACCGAGTGCCTTTGCTTTTAACATTGCCTCTCGCATAAGCGATTGACTTTGAACACCTTTGCCGTCATCAGAAAAAGCAATGGACTTTTCGGCAAGTGACTGCATATCTGAAAGTTTTTCACCGTTTTGACCTACTGTAATTGCCGCATAAGGATAAACATTAATAACAGCATCACGGTTAATTATATCAACCTGTTCGTTTAAACTTTGTATACTGTCGGGTACAGGGTTTAAATTAGGCATTGTGCATACCGCGGTATACCCTCCGTGTGCCGCCGCAAGCGAACCCGTAGCGATTGTTTCTTTATACGAAAAACCCGGTTCACGAAAATGCACAT
The DNA here is from genome assembly GCA_964624945.1 of uncultured Ruminococcus sp. GTDB lineage: Bacteria > Bacillota > Clostridia > Oscillospirales > Acutalibacteraceae > UBA737. Next base: position 21,477 of record CAZUYL010000013.1, read on the forward strand.
GCACATCGCAAAAACCGGGTAAAATGAAATAATTATTTTGTGTATCTTCAAAAAATGGTGACAATAACGCCTTTTCGGTCAAAGGTGAAAACGATTTCAGAAATTCAGGTTTATATGTGTTTTTTTCAAACTGTATAAGCATAAAAAACCGTCCTTTCAAAAAATATGTTATAGATGTTATTTAG
>CAZUYL010000014.1:0-21646 GCA_964624945.1 uncultured Ruminococcus sp.
ATGTATAATTGTATGTATTATAAAATTCGGAGGTGTCGGATGTGCAGTTTAAAAGATTTTTATGCTTTTGGTTGATTTTTGCCCTAAGCATTTCGCTTGTCGGTTGCGATTTTGCAACCAATACCGACGAACTTGTATCACCTCCGCAACTTACGGGTGATATGCACCCCATTGCCGAAGCGTTAAGAAAAAGTGTCGGCAACGGCTATAACTTAAAATATCCTACTGCGGGCGACAGGCGTTCCGCCGTAATTTTAGAAGATGTAAACGGTGACGGTAAGTTTGAAGCGTTTGTGTTTTACCAAACCAACGAAGATGAGCTTACAAATATGCATATAAACATTATTTGCCAAATAAACGGTGAATGGGTTTCAACCTATGACCAATCAATAGTTGCAAACGATGTTGAAACGGTTGACTTTTTTGATCTTAACGGCAACGGCGTTATGGAGGTTTTGGTAGGTTGGAAGGTAAACGGCAACAGCGAAAAAATATTAACGGTATTCAGTTTTGAAAACGGTGCCTTAGAACAGCGTTTGTCAGAACCGTATACAAATTTTTTATGTTGCGACCTTGACGGAAACGGCGATGAAGAAATTTTTGTGCATACCCTTAATGCCACCGAACAAAAAAACAGTGCTTTTGTATATGCATACGGTGAAGAGGGCATAACTTTAGTTGACGAATGCCTTATGGACAGCGGCGTAAAAACCGCCGAAACCCCGATTTTTTCTACCCTTTCAAACGGGCAAAATGCTATTTACATTGATGAAATTAAGGGTGTAGGTTCGGTAACCGAAGTTTTGTATTTTTTACGCGGTAAGTTGGTAAATCCGCTTTTAGATGCCGAAAACTCTATGGAAAACGTAACCACAATCCGTGCTGCATCTATACAAACTACCGACATAAACTCTGACGGCGTGCTTGAAATACCCATAGCAACCGAACTACCGAGTGTAAGTCTTGACGAAAAAATTTATTACACAAATTGGTGCTCTTTTAACGGTGAAAAATTAGCCGTTAAACTTATAACCGTTGTAAACACGGTTGACGGTTATTATATTACGTTGCCCAACAATTTAGTAGGTTCTGTAGCCGTTTCAAAAGATATTGAAAATCACAAACGCGGCGTTTATGCGTACGATAATCAAACCGGTACAGTTGGTGAGCGACTGTTTTCAATTTGTGCCGTGTCAATAAAAAGTTGGAAAGACGGCTATTACGACGGCGAGCAGTACACCGAAATCACACGTGACAGCGAAAATGTATACGCCTTTAATTTAGGCGATACTGCTGCAGAGTGGGGAATAACCGATACAACACTTAATAATATATTTAATTTGATGCAGAAAGGCGATTGATAATGAAAAGAGTTCTTATTGTGGAAGATGAAGTTGCAATTCGCGAATTTGAAACCATAAACCTGCAAAGAGTAGGTTATGAAACGGTTGAAGCAGGCAGCGGTGAAGAAGCACTTGACATATACGACAACGATTTAGAAGGATTTGACATTGCATTGCTTGATGTAATGATGCCCGGTATGGACGGCTTTACCCTTTGCAAAGAATTGCGTAAACGTTCTGACAGTTTAGGCATTATAATGCTTACGGCAAAATCGCAGGAAATGGATAAAATAAGCGGCCTTATGATAGGTGCTGACGATTACGTTACAAAACCGTTTTCACCTACCGAATTGCTTGCCCGTGTAGATTCACTTTACCGCAGGGTAAGTAAACCGGTTGCAACACCTGCACCGTCAACCGAATTGCGTTCGGGCGAATTTACACTTGATTTACGCCGCCGCACCCTGTTAAAAGACGGTAAAAATATTGAACTTACACAGGTTGAATTTCAAATAATGGAATATTTTATAACCAACCCCGACACTCCACTTGGCAGACACGATATATTGGTTAAAGTTTGGGGCAACAGTTATTGCGGTGAAGAAAAAATAGTTGACGTTAACATACGCAGATTACGTATGAAAATAGAAACCGATCCGTCAGATCCAAAATATATTATTACCGTTTGGGGCAAAGGCTACAAGTGGGAAGGTAAATAAAAAAAGGCATTTTAATATTTTAAATTTTCAAAAGAAAGGTGGGTTTGCACGTGAATTTTAAAAAACTTAAATTCAAAAACTTTAAGTTTAAAAGCATTACTATGCGTTGGCTTTTTAATGTTTATTTTATTATTGTGGTTGCCGTTCTTACGGTTGCGGTAATACTTTCGGCAGTTTTTATGTCAACAACTTTCAGCAACGTGCAATCTCAAGCCGCCGATTATGCAATAGAATTTGACAATCTTTCTGCGGCTAACCGTGAAAATTTTTACGATCAAGCAATTACCCTTTCCGAAAATTTTGAGCACAAAAATAAAATAGAGGTTCAGGTTATAAACTCAAGCGGAAAAATTATTGTTTCAACCACAGGATTTTTGCCGTCGGGTAAAATAGAAAACGAATTTAACTCAGCCGTAAATTCCGCTTCTGGCATAAATATTTACAGGGGTAAAAATTCGGGCGGCGAACAAATAATGGCGGGCACACAGGCAATTTACACCTCAAGCGGCGAATTGCTCGGTGCATACAGGTGGATAACCTCACTTAAAACAACTTATAACAAAATTAACTTTACAATAATAACCGTAATGGTTTTGACGGTAGTGGTTTTAGGACTTTGTGCTTTATCGGGTCTGTTTTTTATAAGGTCAATGGTGTCACAGTTGGGTGCAATAAGCAACACAGCACGCAAAATTGCGGGCGGTGACTTTAAGGCACGGCTTTTGGTTGAAAGAACCGATGAACTCGGCGAACTTTCAGAAACAATCAACTATATGGCAAGCGAACTCGAAAACGCCGAAACAATGAAAAACGATTTTATATCATCCGTTTCGCACGAACTACGCACACCGCTTACCGCAATTCGCGGTTGGGGTGAAACGGCTAAAATGTCGCTCGGCACCGATGAAGATTTAGTATCACGCGGTATTGACGTTGTGCTAAGCGAAGCCGATAGGCTTTCGGGCCTTGTTGAAGATTTGCTCGATTTTTCACGTATGCAGTCGGGCAGAATGGTTGTAAACGTGGCAGTACCTATTGATGTTGCCGAACTGCTCGGCAAGGTTGCCGATATGTATACCGAACTTGCCGCAAAACAGGGCATTGAACTTTCTTATACACCGCCTGCACAGGCATCAACCGTTATCGGTGACCCCGACAGGTTAAAACAGGTGTTCATAAACATTATAGATAACGCCGTAAAATATACCGAAAAAGGCGGTCTTGTGCTTGTGGCACAAATTCGTGACGAGGGTTGCGTTCGCATAATCGTTAAAGATACAGGTGTCGGTATTCCTGCAGAAGACCTTGACCACGTAAAAGAAAAGTTTTTCAAATCAAACAAAACCGTCAGGGGCAGCGGCATAGGTCTTGCAGTTGCCGACGAAATCGTAAAACAGCACCAAGGTTTGATTTTTGTTGAGTCCACCGAGGGCGTAGGTACTACCGTAACGGTTGTTTTGCCGCTTTACGAACACGAACCCGAAGTAAAAACAAACTCAGAAGAAATTATCGAACCGCTAAAACCCATTCCGCAAGAAATTCCGCTCGACAGCGTTGATGATAATACGGAAAATTCCGAACAAGAACAAGGAGATATTTAGTTTGGCAAAGTATACAACTATAGGCGGACAGGCTTTAATTGAGGGCATTATGATGAAAAACCCTCAAAAAAAGACCGCTCTTGCCGTTCGCAAACCCGATAAAACAATAGATATAAGTTTTATCAACGATAAAAGCATAAAAGATAAATGCAAAATATTACGTCTGCCTGTAATTCGCGGCGTGGTTTCGTATATAGAAACTATGATACAGGGCTACAAGGCGATGATGAAATCCGCCGATATTTCGGGCTATACCGATATTGAAGATGAAAAAGAAAAAAACGATCCTAAAAAAGAGTCGGCTGTTACCGCTATTATTATGTCGGTGGCATCGGTACTCGGTGTTGCACTTGCGGTGGTTCTGTTTTTGGGCATTCCGCGTTATGCCGTGTCGGGACTTGAATATTTAACAGGCGGTCACTTTTCAAAAGTGGTGCGTGCAGGCATAGAACAACTTATAAAACTTGCCGTGTTAGTATGTTATATGTGGGTTATATCCTTTATTAAGGATATACACCGTGTTTTTGCCTACCACGGTGCCGAACACAAAACCATTTTTTGCTACGAGGCAAAATTACCGCTTACGGTTGAAAATGTAAAAAAACAAAAACGTTTTCACCCGCGTTGCGGAACATCTTTTTTGATTTTAATGATACTTGTCAGTTTAATTGTGTCTACCGTAGTGCAAATGATTTTCCCGTCGGTGTATGATGTCGCTTGGCTTTGGATAATTGTTAAAATTTTAATGTTGCCCGTAATTTGCGGTCTCGGTTACGAATTGCTTAAGGTGTGCGGTAAATACGACAACGTGTTAACACGTATAATTTCAGCACCGGGTATGTGGTTGCAACGCATTACCACCAAAGAACCCGATGACGATATGATAGAGGTTGCCATTGCAGCACTTAAAGCCTGTGACGAAATTATCGACGAGGAACCCGAAAATGAACAAGACGATATTTGAGGCATACAACAACTGTAAACATCAGTTGCAAAACGCAGGCATAGAGGATTACGTGTTTGAGTCAAAACAGATAATAAAGCACGTAACCGGCTATACAAATGCACAAATACTTACAAACTATACGCAAACGCTTACCGATTTTCAGCAAAATAATTTAACGGCAATAATCAAACAAAGGCTTATACACTACCCATTGCAGTACATATTCGGCAAATGGAACTTTTTTGGATATGAGTTTTTTGTAGGGGCAGGCGTATTAATACCACGCAGCGACACCGAAACACTTATAGATGTTTGCCTTGAAAAAATCAAATCGGTTAAAAAACCACGTGTGCTTGACCTTTGTGCAGGCACGGGTTGTATAGGCATAACGCTTAAAAAAGAGTGCGACAACGCCGACGTTACTTTGATTGAAAAATTCGACGAGGCATTTGCCTATACTCAAAAAAATGCCGCACATAACAATGCCGATGTAAAAATTGTTAAGGGTGACGTTTTAAACGGTGACGGTGCTGACGGTGTTTATGATTTAATAGTCAGCAATCCGCCGTATATAACCGATACCGATATGAAAAATTTGCAACCCGAAGTTGCTTTTGAACCCGCCACTGCACTCTCAGGTGGGGGTGACGGTCTTGACTTTTACCGAGCAATAACCAAAAACTACAAAAACGCTCTTGCAAAAGGCGGAATGTTGGCGTTTGAGGTCGGTATAAATCAGGCAAAAGCGGTTGCCGAAATAATGCAACAAAACGGCTTTACCGAAATTAATACCCGTTGCGATTACAACAATATTGACAGGGTGGTTTTTGGGACAGCAAATAATTTATAATATAACCAAATTAAGTTTTGGAGGTCAAAATAATGGCAAAAGAAAAAACAACTAAAACAGTAGGCACCGATAAATCAGCCGAAGGCAGAGAAAAAGCATTGCAAACTGCAATGGCTCAAATTGAGAAACAGTACGGCAAAGGTGCAATTATGAAACTCGGCGAAAATGCCGCTATGAACGTAGAGCATATTAAAACAGGCTCAATGGCACTTGATATGGCACTCGGTATAGGCGGTATTCCGCGTGGCAGAATAATAGAAATTTACGGTCCTGAATCTTCGGGTAAAACTACTTTGGCTTTGCATTGCGTTGCCGAAGCACAAAAAGACGGCGGCACAGCGGCGTTTATCGACGTTGAACACGCACTTGACCCTACCTATGCCGCAAATCTTGGCGTAGACATTGACGGACTCTTGGTTTCACAACCCGACAGCGGTGAACAAGCACTTGAAATTGCCGAAGCACTTGTGCGTTCGGGTGCTATTGATATAATTGTAGTAGACTCGGTAGCTGCTCTTACAACAAGAGCCGAAATCGAGGGTGAAATGGGCGATAATCACGTAGGTCAGTTAGCACGCCTTATGTCACAGGCTATGCGTAAACTTACAGGTGCGTTGTCTAAATCAAACTGCAGTGCAATATTTATTAACCAATTACGTGAAAAAATCGGCGTTATGTACGGCAACCCCGAAACCACCACAGGCGGCCGTGCACTTAAATTTTATTCAAGCGTGCGTATAGATGTACGTAAAATTGAAACACTTAAAAACGGTAGTGAAATTATAGGTTCACGTACACGTGCAAAGGTTGTAAAAAATAAGGTTGCTCCCCCATTCCGTGAGGCTGAATTTGACGTAATTTACGGCAAAGGCATTTCAAAAGTGGGCGAAATAGTAGATATGGGTCTTGAACTTGAAGTACTTAAACGTTCGGGTGCGTGGTTCTATTACGGTGAAACACGTATAGGTCAAGGCAGAGAGAACGTTAAAAACCTTTTTGAAGAAAATCCCGAATTTGCAGCCGAAGTTGAGGAAAAGGTGCGTGCACGCTACGCCGAAATAATGGGTGCTAAAGGCAAAAAAGAAGAGGTTAAAGATGACGAACCCGTTATTATGCCGATAGAGGCAGAACCAAAACCCGAAATCAAGCACAAAAAAGTAAACATTGACATTGCGGTAGACGATTAATGAAAATTGTTTCGGTACAAAGAGATAAAAAACACACCGTAAAAGTCACTTTTGACAACGGCAAATATTTTAATTTTGATCTTGATTATTGGAATTCGGCATACCTGCACGAAAACGATTTTTTAGATGATACGCAACTTAAAAATCATCTTGAAAATTCAGATTACATTCGTGCAAAATCACGCGGTATGTGGTTTTTAGACCGTGCCGATTACAGCGAAAAAACACTTTGCGAAAAAATTGTCGCAGGCGGTATATCACCGTCTGCGGCGGCAAAGGCAGTCGCAAGACTTAAAGAATTAGGACTCGTAGACGACACCAATTTAGCAACGCGTTTGGCTGAACGTATGAGCGAGTCGGGTATTTCAAAGCGTGAATGTTACGCAAAACTTTATCAAAAAGGTATATCACCGTCGGTTATTAAAAGCGTTTTGCAAGATACACCTTTTGATGAATTATCACAAATAGAAACTGTAATTCAAAAAAAATATCAAAGAAAATTAACCGACAAAGAAAACATACAAAAGGTATATGCCGCACTTATCCGTAAAGGTTTTTCTTACGGGGCGGTGCGTGAGGCAATAAAAAAATACACACAAGAAATTGAAGATTACGAGGAATATTAATGTATAAGATTAGTATGGTATCATTGGGTTGCCCTAAAAATCAGGTGGATGCCGAAATGATGCTTTATTCACTAAAAGAGGCAGGTTATGAAATAGGTGTTACCGAGGCAGAAGCCGATGCAATTATAATTAACACCTGCGGTTTTATCGAAGACGCTAAAAGCGAGGCTATTGAAAACATACTTGAGGCGGCTCAATACAAAAAAGACGGTAAATGCAAAGCGGTTATAGTTACGGGTTGTCTTGCCGAACGTTACCGTGACGATGTCACCGCCGAAATTCCCGAAGCCGACGTTTGCGTAGGCATAGGTTCTAACGGCAATATTGCCGAAATTGTAAAAAATGCCATTGAGGGCAAAGCACAAAACTCATACGGTGAAAAATTTGACCTTGACCTTAACGGTAAGCGTATTTTAGGCGGTATGCCCTTTACGGCATATCTTAAAATAGGTGACGGTTGCGATAACTGTTGTACATATTGTGCAATACCTAAAATCAGGGGCAGAATGAGAAGCCGCACAATAGAGTCTTGCGTTGAAGAGGCACGTGTTTTGGCTCAAGGTGGCGTAAAAGAACTCATAGTTGTAGCACAAGACACCACCGCATACGGCACCGACCTTTACGGTGAAAGCCGACTTTGTGAACTTTTGAGCGAACTTTGTAAAATTGACGGTATCGAATGGATACGCACTTTGTACACCTACCCCGAACGCATTACCGACGATTTATTACAACTTATAGCAAAAGAGAAAAAACTTGTAAAATATCTTGATATTCCTATTCAGCACGTAAACGGTGAAATTTTAAAACGAATGAACCGCCGTGGCGATAAACAAACTCTTACCGATTTGTTGGCACGCATAAGAACTGCCGTTCCCGACATTACGTTGCGTACAACACTTATCACAGGGTTCCCCGGTGAGAGCGATGAGCAGTTTGAAGAACTGCATCAATTTGTAAGTGAGGCACGTTTTGACCGCCTTGGTTGTTTTACATACTCTGCCGAAGAGGGCACCATTGCCGCAGAGTTTGAAGACCAAATAGATGAACAAACAAAACAAGACCGTGCCGAACACATAATGGAAACGCAACTTTCGATTGCATCGGCAAAAAATGAGGAAAAAATCGGTAACGTTTGCCGTGTGCTTATTGAAGGTTGGGATGATTACATCAAATGTTACTACGGCAGAAGCGAGGCAGATGCCCCCGAAATTGACGGCAAGGTGTTTTTTATGGCACATGAACCGCTTGTAATCGGTGATTTTGTCGATGTTCGCATTAACGACGTTATCGAGTATGACCTACTTGGTGAACAGATATAATCCGCACAGAAAGGAAGGGTTTTATGAATACACCCAATAAACTAACACTTGCCAGAATGATAGCCACACCTGTTTTTATGGCAACCATGCTTATTGATTTTAAATATCACTATTTAGTGTCGCTCATTTTGTTTGCGGCGGCTTCTCTTACCGATATGATTGACGGCAAAATGGCACGTAAATACAATCTTGTAACCGATTTCGGTAAATTTTTAGATCCCCTTGCCGATAAAATGTTGACAACTGCCGCATATTTGGGCTTTATGTTTTTGTTTGCCAAAAACAATGTTTACGGTTGGCAGTTAACTACCATACTGTTCGTTGTTTTGTTCCGTGAATTTACGGTTTCTTCATTGCGTCTTGTTACTGCAAAATCGGGCTTGGTTGTTGCGGCTAACATTTGGGGCAAACTTAAAACCGTTTCTCAAATGGTTGGTATTGTTGTTGCACTTTTTGCGTATACACTTGTATCCGATTTCGCTTTGACACAAATACAACCCGTTTGTGATATAATAATAACGGTACTGTTCTGGATTTCCGCATTGCTTTGCGTTATTTCGGGACTGATATATCTTAACGAATGTAAAGAATATATAAACCCCTCAAAATAAACTGCGGAGTTGTTGTAATTGTTTGATTTATTAAAAGAAGATATTAAGGCTATAAAAGACCGTGACCCTGCGGCAAAATCTACCTTAGAGATTTTGCTGTTGTATCCCGGTCTTAAAGCCGTTAGAATGCACCGCCGTGCCCACAAGCATTATTTAAAAGGCCATTCTTTCAGAGCACGCTATATTTCACAAAAAGCGGCACGTAAAACGGGCATAGAAATTCACCCCGGTGCCACCATTGGCAGACGTTTGGTTATTGACCACGGCACAGGCATTGTAATAGGTGAAACCACCGAAATCGGTGACGATGTGCTGATTTATCAGGGCGTTACTTTAGGCGGTACGGGTAAAGATGTAGGCAAACGCCACCCCACCATAGAAAACGGCGTTATGATAAGTGCAGGTGCCAAGGTTTTAGGGCCTATCACCGTGGGCGAAGGTTCACGTGTGGCAGCAGGTGCCGTAGTGCTTAAAGATGTTCCGCCCAATTCAACCGTAGTGGGTGTTCCCGCAAAAGTGGTACGTCAAAATGGCAAAAAGGTTAACAAAATACCGCTTGACCAAATCCATATACCCGACCCTGTTCAACAAGAAATTGACAATCTAAACAAACGCATAAAAGCGTTGGAAAAGCATATAAAGGAGTAATAATATGAAGATTTTTAACACTCTTACCCGAAACAAAGACGAACTTGTGCCCATAACCGAGGGCGAAGTAAAAATATACGCCTGCGGCCCTACCGTTTACAACTATATTCACATAGGCAATGCACGTCCCCTTTGCGTATTCGATGTATTACGCCGTTATCTTGAATGGCGTGGCTACAAGGTAACTTTTGTTCAAAATTTTACCGACATTGATGACAAACTTATAAAAAAAGCAAACGAAGAAGGCATCACAGTGCCACAGGTTGCCGAGCGTTATATAAAAGAATTTTGGGTAGATGCTAAAGGTCTTAACGTGCGTGAGGCTACCGTTCATCCGAGAGCAACCGAAAACATTGACGAAATTCAACGAATTATCGGCGAACTTGTTGAAAAAGGCTATGCATATGCCGCCGCCGGTGACGTTTACTTCCGTTCTAAAAAATTCAGCGAGTACGGTAAACTTTCACATCAGCCGCTTGAAGACCTTGAGGCAGGTGCCAGAATTGCAACCGATGATATAAAAGAAGACCCGATGGACTTTTGCCTTTGGAAAGGTGCAAAACCGGGTGAACCGTATTGGGCTTCACCTTGGGGTGACGGCAGACCCGGTTGGCATATTGAATGTTCGGCAATGGCAGAAAAATATCTCGGCAAAACCATTGATATTCATTGCGGCGGTCTTGACCTTATATTCCCACACCACGAAAACGAAATTGCACAAAGCGAATGTGCCAACGGCTGCGAATTTGCACACTATTGGATGCACAACGGCTTTATAAATGTAGACAACCACAAAATGTCAAAATCGCTCGGTAACTTTTTCACCGTGCGTGATGTTGCCGAAAAATACGGCTATGAGCCTATCCGCTATTTGATGATTTCATCACAGTACCGCGGACCTATTAACTATTCGGTAGATATTATCGAACAGGGTAAAAACGCACTTGAACGTCTTTACACCTGCCGAAACAATATAGATTTTGCCCTCGGCAATGCGGCAGACGGCGGCGAAATACCTGCCTTTTTAGAGGAACGCAAGCAAGAGTTTATCACCGCTATGGATGATGACCTAAATACCGCCGATGCATTAGCGGCTGTGTTTATGCTTGTGCGTGATATTAATACCGCTGTTGCAAACGGTGCGGGTAAAGACACATTAAATGCCTGTGCCGAAATGTTCGATGAACTTACAGGCGTTTTAGGCTTGGTTTATAACCGCAAAACAGAATCGCTTGACAGCGAAATTGAAGAACTTATTGAAAAACGTACCGAGGCAAGAAAAAACCGTGATTTTAAAACTGCCGATGAAATTCGTGATAAGTTAAAAGAAATGGGCATTGTTCTTGAAGATACTCCGCAGGGTGTAAAATGGACCAGAGCATAAAGCGTGAACCCATAGGCGACGGCAAGTTTATTTACGTGTCGCCGCACCACACTTTCGGTACCGATGCGGTGCTTTTAAGTCATTTTGCAAATGCCAAAAAAAGTGATAAAACTGTTGACCTTGGTACAGGTTGTGGTATAATATTATTTCTAATGTTGCGTGACGGCAACTGCCAATCGGCTTACGGTGTTGACATTTCAACCGAAGCAATAGACCTTGCACAAAAAACAAAAACCGATTTCGGTTTTGATAAATTTACGCCTGTTTTGTCAAATCTTAAAGATTTAAAGGGCAAAGTGCCGTTTGGCTGTCATACGCTTGTCACCTGTAATCCCCCATATAAAGCATCGGGTGCGGGAATAAAAAATCCCGATAGTGTTATAAGTGTGGCTCGTCACGAGGTTGAATGTAATCTTGAAGATATTGTAGCCACATCTGCTAAACTTTTACAAACGGGCGGCAGACTTTGTATGTGCCACCGCCCCGAACGTTTGGCGGAACTTATGTCGCTTATGCGAAAATACAATGTAGAGCCTAAACGCTTGCGTTTGGTTTGCAAGTGCGTGGGTAAATCACCGTGGCTTGTTTTAGTTGAGGGTAGACGTTGCGGTAATGTTGCGTTAAACATTGAACCCACACTCTATGTTGAAGACGGAAACGGCAATTTTTCGCAAGAAATGATACAAATTTACGGAAGTTATAAGGAAGCATATTTATAATGGCTGGAAAACTTTTTATAGTAGGTACACCAATCGGCAATCTTGAAGATTTTTCACCCCGTGCAAAACGCATTTTGTCAGAGGTGAATTTTATTGCCGCCGAAGATACACGTGTTACCGTAAAACTGTTAAATCATTTAGGCATTTCAAAACCTATGATTGCCTATTTTGAGCATAATAAAAAAGAACGCGGTAATGTTGTAATAGAACGCATTGAAAAGGGCGAAAACTGTGCCCTTGTTACCGATGCGGGTATGCCCGCAATATCTGATCCCGGTGAAGATTTAATTCGTGAATGTCACGAAAGCGGAATTGCGGTTGAGTCGGTACCCGGCCCTACTGCTTTTGCTACGGCTATGGCACTTTCGGGTATGCCGAGCGGCAGATTTTGTTTTGAGGGCTTTTTGTCGGTCAATAAACCTTCAAGACGTCAACACCTTGCCGACGTAAAAGACGAACGCCGCACAATGATTTTTTACGAAGCACCGCACAAACTTATAAAAACCCTTGCCGATATGTACGAAACTTTCGGCGAGCGAAATATAGCGATTGTGCGTGAAATTACCAAAATTCACGAAACGGTTATGCGTACCACTTTCAGCGAAGCATTGGCTTATTACACCGAACACGAACCTCGCGGTGAATATGTTCTTATAATCGAGGGTGCAAAAGAGGAAACACAAACCTATACTTTAGAAGATGCCCTCACCCTTGCTCGAAAATTTGTAAGTGAGGGGCAATCCACATCGTTTGCGGCAAAAGAGGCGGCAAAAATCACAGGGATAAAAAAGAGTGATATTTACAAAATGCTTTTGCAGTAATGTGCAGAAAGGAATTAAAAAATGAACGAAGAAAAAGATAACTACGGCATAGATTTTAATGATAAATACGAAGAAATTATCGCGGCAATGCAAAAAAAGCAAGATGATGAAGTTATTGATATTCTATCCGATTCAAGTTTAACAAAAGATTCTCACGGCAGATACAAAAAGCAAGAACGCAATAAATTTAAACTTTGGTGGAAAAATCTTACAAAAGGCAAAAAAGCGGCATTAATATCCGTAACAAGCGTTGTTTTGGTTATTGCTATGCTGCTTGGTTGGTTTTTTATCTATTTTAGATACAATTACAATGCAATCACCGAAAATCCCGAAGAATTAGGTTTTACCGGTGTTAAAGATAAATCGGTAATAAACGTTGCACTTTTCGGCGTTGACACACGTGATGCAAATGTTTTCAAAGGCAATACCGACAGCATTATGATTTTAAGCCTTAACACTGAAACCAAAAAGGTTAAAATTATTTCGGTTATGCGTGACACTTTGGTGCCTATGGAATACGAGGGTAAAAAATATCACGGCAAAATAAATTCGGCATATGTAAAAGGCCCTGAACATGCTATTAAAACCTTAAACGAAAACTTTGATTTAGATATTTCGGAGTACGCCACCGTTAACTTTTTCGGTATGGTAGATATAATTGATGCCGTAGGCGGCATTACCGCCACTATTACCGAAGACGAACTCAAATGGAAAGGCAATGATCACCCCAACCTTAATAACTGTATGAATGAAATTTGCAGTCAGTTAGGTCTTAACGCAAATGATTATTTTATAAAAAAAGCAGGCGAACAAACACTAAACGGCGTTCAAGCGGTAGCATACGCACGTGTTCGTAACTGTACAAGCGTTTGGGGTACCCGTGACGATTTTGGCAGAACCGACCGCCAACGCCACGTTATGCAAGAACTGTTTAATAAAGCGATTACTATGAAAAAATCACAGTATGTTTCGCTTATAAAGGCACTTATTCCCTGTACCGAAACTTCGCTTTCTTACGGCGATATTCTAAGTCTTGCCGTTAATATTCTTTTAAGTTCGCCCACTTTCGAGCAGTACCGCTTACCGCCTGCCGAATATCAAGCCGACTTTTTAATGAAGGGCCCGTCGGCTTACGGTTCAATTATTTATTACGACCTCGGCTACGCGGCAAAACTTGTTAATGCCGTTATTTATGACGATGTAACATTTGAAGAATATATCGAAGAACACGGCATTGACCACAACGATTGGTACAACGGCTCTAAAACGTCTAATACCACAAATCCAAAGCCGTCGGCAAAACCTTCTACCTCAACTGCAGGTAGTTCTTTTGCTACAGATGTGACTGCATCTTCTGAAACAAGTTCGGTTACATCGGTCGAAAGTGATGATACTCCCTCGACCGACACCGGCACCAAAAACGATACCACTACGTCAACCGATGATACAACAAGTGTAGACAGTAAACCTAATGATACTTCAGCCAAGGTTGATGATGCATCAAGTAAGGCGGATACTTCTTCCGAAGATACCTCTTCCGATAAAGATACATCGAGTACCGCAAGCGGCGATACTTCATCTAAAGGTGATAATTCTTCACAAGTCGGCTCTAACGAAAACGACTCCACGCCTGAAAATTAAGGAGATGTGTTTGTGAAAAACAAATCTACCAACTGCGAAACCTGTGCTAATTATATTTACGATGCGGAATATGACGAATATTTTTGCGACTGCCGTCTCGATGAAGACGAAATGGCACGTTTTTTAACGTCGCAAACCTTTAACTGCCCGTATTATAATTTTTACGATGAATATAAAATCGTACAAAAACAAAATTGAGAGGCTTTAACGAATGATTTTTAAAATTTATTTGATAGTGGCGGCTGTAATGACGTTGTTGCTCGATATTCCGTTTAACATTTTTTGCCAAACCTATTCTTTTTATGCTGTTCCGCCGTCTCGATGAAGACGAAATGGCACGTTTTTTAACGTCGCAAACCTTTAACTGCCCGTATTATAATTTTTACGATGAATATAAAATCGTACAAAAACAAAATTGAGAGGCTTTAACGAATGATTTTTAAAATTTATTTGATAGTGGCGGCTGTAATGACGTTGTTGCTCGATATTCCGTTTAACATTTTTTGCCAAACCTATTCTTTTTATGCTGTTCCGCTTACTTTTATAGGTTGCTTTTTGGCACTTATACTAATTCATATTGCGGTTTTGGTAATATGCATAATAACGGTTAATCTTGAAAAACCGTCTAAAGACACAAAATTTTTCAGGTGGATTGTTGACGAATTTTTACATATTGCTTTTGGGTTATTAGGTGTAAAGGTTCACACAACGGGAACCGAAAAAATCCCTGAAGACGAACCGTTTTTGTTGGTTTGTAACCATATTCACGACCTTGACCCTGCTATAATTTATTACGCCGTGCCTGATGCACGACTTGCTTTTATTGCAAAAAAAGAGGTACGCCAACTGCTGCCTTTTATTTACAAAGCATTGCATAAATTAAGCGGTTTGCCCATAGACCGTGAAAACAACCGCGAAGCCGTAAAAACTATAGTTAATGCTACAAAACTTATAAAAAACAAAACTAATTCGGTTGCGGTCTTCCCCGAAGGTTACACAAGCAAAACGGGTGAACTGCAACCAATACGCAACGGTGCTTTAAAAATTGCAACAAAGTCAAAATGCAAAATTGTTGTTTGCACCGTGTGGGACACACGCAAAATCACCAAAAATTTGTTCAAACGCAAAACCGATATTAACTTTGATGTTTTAGAAGTAATAGATACGGCTGAAAATCAGCACACAGCCGAACTCGGCGAACAAATTCATTCAATTATGGCAGAAAAACTTTCAGAGTATAAATAATAAAACAGATACCGAGTTTATCGGTATCTGTTTTTGTTAGGTTAATTTTCAAAATCTTTCGGAAAAGCCAAAATATCGGGGCAATGGTTAATCTGTTTTTCGGGTGGTGGTATTTGCATAAAATCGCCGTAAAGGTTGGTTAAAATTTCTTCTAAATTGTTTGGAAAACACATTTCGGTGTCTTCAAATTTTTCTTTTCTAAGCGGATAAAGTCTATCTTTTAAAAATACCGAACCGGTGGGCACAATGTCACAACAATAGGCAAAAACGCCTGTTTCTTGATTGTTGTATTTGGTACATTCTTTAAGGCAGATATTAAAAAGGGTTTTGTGCGGAACAAATATTTTTAAAAATGCATATGCACACGCCGTTATACAATGCATTATTTTTGCCTTAAAACCGCCGAATTGCAGATGCGGAAACGGAATGTGTTTCAGCGTTAACAGTTTGCTGAGCACCCAAGTTTTTCTTAAATGTTTTACACGTTCTTTTTCGTCGGCAGGGGTGTTATCTACGGGGAAAATGTCTAAAAATATGCCTTTGGGGTATTTAAGTTTTAATTCCTCGGTTGTAACAAACTGTGAGTCGTTTAAAATAATGTGCGTATTCATAACGGGAAAATCGTTATATTTTTGTGCGTTTACAACGGTGTACTTATCGGAATAATCACGTTCTAAAATTTGCATTGCAATTTCGTATTCGTTGCGTGGCATACAAAGGTCGATGTCGTCATCCCACGGTATAAAACCGCCGTGACGCAGGGCACCTATACCCGTGCCGCCGAAAGCCCAATATGAAAGGTTATTTTGACTGCAAACATTTTGAAAATCCTTTAAAATTTCAAGTTCGCAAAGTTGCAGTTTTTTTAAAATTTCGGGGTCATACTGTTTAGACATTACAATTCACTCCTCGTTGCAATTATATATCAGAGGCTGTTGTTTGTCAAGATTTCGCATTTGCACAAAACGGCATAAAAAACTCAATAAATATGATATTAACTCTTGAAAAGCAAGCCGTAAAATATTATAATAATTTATATACCTTGTTTTTGGAGGAGAAACATATGCTTAAAAAATTATTACCCTTACTTCTTGCCGTTTTATTGGTCCTCGCGGTAGGTTGCGACCAAAAAGTTGTTTACGATGACCTTTCAAATTACGAAAGCGGTGAAACCGATATAGACCCATCGGCAACGGTTGTAAATAAACTTACAGGTGAAAAAAACATTACAGCGAAAAAGGCAAACCAACGCCCCGTTGCTGTTATGATAAACAATATCAGCACCGCACAAAAGGTACAAACAGGTGTAAATAAAGCCGATATTGTTTACGAAACCGAGGTTGAGGGCGGTCTTACACGTATGTTGGGTGTTTTCAGCGATATCACCCTTGCTGAAAAAATAGGCACTGTGCGTTCGGCAAGATATCAATTTATAGATTTGGCTATGGGTCACAACGCAGTTTACATTCATTGCGGATTTAACGTTTACGCAAAACCGCACCTTGCCGATACCGACTCTATAGACCTTAACACAATTCTTAACAAAAAACCCGTAGTGGCAAAACGCATTTCCAACGGCCTTTCAAGCGAACACACTGTTTACGCTTTGACCGACGAATTAGAAAAGAAAATCGAAGACGATTTCAAAATGTCAAACAGCGATGCATCTACTTGGGTTAAATTTGCCGAAGATGGCACCCCCGTTACCCTTACAGGCGGTGCGGCAACAAATGTTACTGTTCCGTTTGCAGCTATAAAATCAAAATTCAAATATGATGACCAAAGCGGACTTTATACCAGAATATTGGGCAATGACGCACAAAAAGACTACTTCACCGAAGAAACAACACAGGTTAAAAATATTTTCATTTTACTTACCTCAATGTCACATTTTGATGACAAATACACACGTAAAGTTTCTTTAGACGGCGGCGACGGTTATTACGTAACAGGCGGCACCTTGCGACCTATAAAATGGACTAAGGGCAAAGCATCAAACGGATTTAAGTTCACCGATACCGACGGCAACGAATTAGTTGTAAACACGGGTAAATCTTGGGTTTGCATTGCAAATGAAGCAACCTGCACCCCCACATTTGAATAATAAGGAATTAATAATATGATACAGCAAGAAATTAAAAAATTAGTTTGTTACGGTCTTGAAAAGCAACTTTTGGCTCCCCGTGACGAAATTTACGTAACCAATATGTTAATAGACGCTCTCGGTCTTGATGAATTTGACTGTGACGAGTGTTACAAAAATGTTGATTTAGAACAAACCTTGTCGGCAATTCTTGATTATGCGGTTGAAAAGGGCATTATTGAAGACGACATCACATCACGTGATTTGTTTGACACCAAACTTATGGGACTTATGATGCCACGACCATCTGAAGTAGAACATGAATTCTTTTCAAGATATGAGCAGTCACCCGAAGCGGCCACCGATTATTACCACGATCTTTCACGCAACAGCGACTATATACGTACATACCGCATTGCAAAAGATATTAAATGGATATCTAAAACCGAATACGGCGACCTTGATATCACCATAAATCTTTCAAAACCCGAAAAAAGCCTTAAAGAAATTATGGCGGCAAAAAATGCTCCGCAATCGGGTTATCCTAAATGTTTGCTTTGTAAAGAGTGCGAGGGATACGCAGGTAGATTAAATTTCCCTGCAAGACAAAACCACCGCATAATTCCGCTTACATTAACCGATGAAAAGTGGTTTATGCAGTATTCACCCTATGTTTACTACCCCGAACATTGCATAGTTTTTAACGGCGAACATACACCAATGCTTGTTAACAAAAAAGCATTTTGCAAACTTTTTGACTTTGTAAAAACATTCCCACATTATTTTATCGGTTCAAACGCCGGTTTGCCGATTGTTGGCGGTTCTATTTTAAGCCACGAGCATTTTCAGGGTGGCAGATACACCTTTGCTATGGAAAAAGCTCCCATTGAAAAACCGATTGTTTTCAAAGGTTTTGAAGATGTTACCGCAGGCATTGTAAAATGGCCTATGTCGGTATTACGTCTTACCGCTGACAGTGCCGAACGTGTTATTGACCTTGCCGATAAAATTTTCACAACTTGGCAGGGTTACACCGATGAGAGCGTATTCATTTTCGCCGAAACCGACGGTGAACCGCACAACGCCGCAACACCTATTGCACGTATGCGTGACGGCAAGTACGAACTTGATTTGGTGCTTCGCAACAACATCACAACCGAGCAATATCCTCTTGGGTATTTCCACCCGCACGATGAACTGCACCACATCAAAAAAGAAAACATCGGTCTTATCGAGGTTATGGGTTTGGCGGTATTGCCGGCACGTCTTAAAACCGAAATGGCAACCCTTACCGATGCTATGCTTACAGGCAAAGATATCCGCTCAATAGAAAGCATTGAAAAACACGCCGATTGGGCAGATGGAATCAAGGCAAAATACAGCGATATCAACGCCGATAACATTGATAAAATATTAAAAGACGAAATCGGAATTGTATTTTCAAAAGTTCTTGAAGATGCAGGCGTATTTAAACGTGACCAAAAAGGTCAGGCGGCTTTTGATAAGTTTATTGAATATGTAAACAAATAATTTTAAAAGCAGGGTTATTGCCCTGCTTTTATTTTGCAATAGTGTTGTAAAATATAGGTTTATTTGTTATAATGCTTTTAAAAGAGGGTGTATTTATGTATAACTTTTTTGTAGACGAGAGCAATAAAAAAGGCGAACAGTATTTTATTTGCGGAAACGATTATAATCATATAAAAAATGTTTTGCGTATGAATGTGGGTGACACGTTTTTGGTAAGTTGCAACGATGTAAGCGACCTGTGTAAAATAGACAGTTTTGACACCGATACCGTTTGTGTTTCGGTAGTTGAAAAAGGTTATCAAAAAACCAACTTGCCGATTAATATTCATTTGTTTCAAGGCTTGCCCAAGAGCGATAAATTAGAACTTATTATTCAAAAAGCAGTTGAACTCGGCGTTTGTTCGGTTACACCCGTTGCTATGAAACGTTGTGTTGTAAAAATAGATGATAAAAAAAAGAAATCTAAATTACAGCGTTGGCAGGCTATAGCCGAAGCCGCCGCCAAACAAAGCAAACGCACTTCGGTGCCGCAGGTTTGCGATATAGTAACATATAAACAAATGCTTGAAACCCTTTCAAATTTTGATACGGTTTTGGTGCCGTACGAATGTGCCGAAGGTATGGCGGCTACACGTAGGGCTTTAACGCAATTAAAAAGCGGTATGTCGGTTGCGGTGGTAATCGGTTCCGAAGGCGGATTTGAACCGTCTGAAATAGATTTAATCACCGAAGCAGGCGGTAAAATAATTTCACTCGGTAGTCGAATTTTACGCACCGAAACTGCCGCAATTACCGCAATGTCAATGCTTATGTTGTACAGCGAAACAGAATTGGAATAAAACTATGAAAAAACTACCCGAAAAATTTTCAATTAGAATGAAAAGCCTTTTAGGTGACGAATATTCGGCATACGAATCGGCACTACAGTCAGAACCCGTTAAAGCGTTTAGGGTCAACACCCAAAAAATCTCGCTTGATGAGTTTGAAAAAATCAACCCGTTCGGCAGTCGAAAAATTCCTTATGTTGAAAGCGGATATTATCTTGATTACGAAAAAGTCGGCAATCATCCGTTTCATCACGCAGGTATGATTTACGTTCAAGAGCCTGCCGCAATGGCACCTGCCGAATGTATAGACATACACCCAGACAGCAAAATTTTGGATATGTGTGCCGCCCCTGGCGGAAAAAGTACGCAGTTAAAAAACAAGTTGGGCAGCGGCGGTATGTTGGTTTCAAACGAGATTATACCCTCGCGTTGCAAAATACTTACAGGCAATTTTGAACGCTTGGGGCTTAAAAACTGCATTACCACCTGCACCGATACGGCGTATCTTACAAAAATATTTCCAAACGTTTTTGATGTTATTATGGTTGATGCACCATGTTCGGGTGAGGGTATGTTTAGAAAAGAACCCATAGCCATTGATGAATGGTCGCAAGAAAATGTTGAAAAATGTGCCGCAAGGCAAACCGAAATTTTAGAAAATGCTGTAAAATGCTTGGCATCGGGCGGCACGATAATATATGCTACCTGCACCTTTTCGCTTGAAGAAAACGAAATGACGGTTGACCGCTTTTTGCAGTCGCACCCCGATTTTGAAATAGTGCCTGTAAAACCCGAAGTTGAAAAAGCAACGTCAAAAGGTATATGTTTTGACGGTTGCCAATGCAAAAACATAGAATTTGCACGCAGGTTTTATCCGCACAAAAACGCGGGCGAAGGTCAGTTTATGGCGGTTCTTCACCATAAAGGCGAAGCGGTGTATAAAAGGCAGAATTCTAACATAACAAAACCGAAATTACCCACCGCATTAACCGATTTTTTAAACGATACCTTAACCGATTATTGCGTATCCGACCTTGATTTTTACGGTGAAACTCCCGTATTTTACAGCGGTGATATTAAACTTAAAAAGGGCAACGCCTTTACTTGCGGTGTAACCGTTGGCGAAATTAAAAAGAATTACGTTTTGCCGCATCATCAGTTTTTTAGTGCCTACGGCGGTGATTTTAAACGCAAAATAGAATTATCGCCCGATAGTGAAGATTTAAAAAAATATCTGCACGGTGAGGAAATTGCCGTCTCATGTCAAAACGGTTGGGCGGTAATTACCGTTTGCGGTGTGGCTTTAGGCGGTGTAAAGGTTGTAAACGGAACCGCCAAAAACCACTACCCCAAGGGTTTAAGAATTAAAAATATTTAGTGGATTATAACGCAATAAAGGTGTTTTATATGTGGTTTGTTTTTGCGTTCTTGTTTCGGGACGAAAAATTCACACCAAAGACGCTTGTCGGTTGTGTTTTAATAGTCGGCGGAATATTGCTTATGGCTTTGTAAAATAATCAGGCAAAAAAATAATTATTAAAAT
>CAZUYL010000015.1:0-20767 GCA_964624945.1 uncultured Ruminococcus sp.
TAAAATTCATAACCCCAAACCTCGCTTGTGATTTGGGGTTATTCGACAGTCTGAGACAATTTTAAAATTGTCTGTATTTTTTTAAAAATTTTACTTGACAAATGGAACATTTGAATATATAATACTATGGCACGGTAAAAAACCGATGGCAAAATGGCTGTATAGCTCAGTTGGCTAGAGCACACGGTTCATACCCGTGGTGTCATTGGTTCAAATCCAATTACAGCCACCAACGGCCCGTTGGTCAAGAGGCCTAAGACACCGCCCTTTCACGGCGGTAACACGAGTTCGAATCTCGTACGGGTCACCAAAATAAAACCGAACTTTTAAAGTTCGGTTTTATTTTTTTGCTTTTTTATTTTGAAATGTTTTAATATATAAAACCGCAGGCTTTAAAACCCTGCGGTTTTATTTTTACACAATTAATTATAAAAAGTTAAAGTTGCTGCAAAGCAGGGTGGTTTTATTGTGTTGAACGGTTAATATTCCACCGCCTATTTCAGCAAGTTTTTCGGTTTCATCGGGTAATATTATTTTACAACTGCCCGACTTTACCGCGGTAATAAAGGGTATATGCCCTGCCATTACGGCAAGTTCGCCCTCTATACCTCTAACCGAGAGCATAACGGCATCATCATCAAAAACGTTGCCGTCGGGCGTAGAAACAATAAGATTGTAAGTATTCATTATTTAGATACCTTCTTTGCTTTTTCTACAGCCTCATCGATAGTGCCTACAAACAAGAAAGCACTTTCGGGCAAATCATCGTGTTTGCCTTCGATTATCTCTTTAAAACCTCTTATTGTTTCGCTTACAGGCACGTATGTTCCCTCAATACCGATAAACTTTTCGGAAACGTGGAACGGTTGTGACAAAAAGCGTTGTATTTTTCTGGCTCTGCCAACAAGCAATTTATCATCATCGGAAAGTTCGTCCATACCCATAATTGCGATAATATCCATAAGTTCGTTATAACGTTGTAAAATGCGTTGAACCTCACGTGCAACGTTATAATGTTCTTCACCTAAAACCTCTGCCGACAGTATGCGGCTTGTAGATTCAAGTGGGTCAACCGCAGGATAAATACCCTGTGATGCTATATTACGTGACAAAACAGTTGTAGCATCAAGATGTGCAAAGGTGGTTGCAGGGGCAGGGTCGGTTAAATCGTCGGCAGGCACATAAACCGCTTGAATAGAGGTAATAGAACCTTTTTTGGTAGATGTAATACGTTCTTGCAAAGCACCCATTTCGTTTGCAAGTGTAGGCTGATAACCAACCGCCGAAGGCATACGGCCAAGCAAAGCCGAAACCTCACTACCTGCCTGTGTAAATCTGAAAATATTATCTATAAACAAAAGCACGTCTTGATTTTCTTTGTCACGGAAATATTCCGCCATAGTAAGCCCCGAAAGGCCTACACGCATACGTGCACCGGGCGGCTCATTCATTTGACCGTAAACAAGTGCGGTTTTAGACAAAACACCCGATTCTTTCATCTCGTTATAAAGGTCATTACCCTCACGTGTGCGTTCACCAACACCCGTAAACACCGACAAACCGCCGTGTTCTTTTGCAATGTTGTTTATAAGTTCCATTATAATAACCGTTTTGCCTACACCTGCACCGCCAAACAGACCGATTTTACCGCCTTTTGAAAAGGGGCAGATAAGGTCAATTACTTTAATGCCCGTTTCAAGCATTTCGGTGCTTGTAGAAAGTTCATCATATTCGGGGGCCGGGCGGTGAATATTCCAACGTTCTTCGGTTTCGGGCGGTGCTATATTATCAACAGGTTCGCCCAAAACGTTAAAAATTCTGCCCAAAGTTTCGTGCCCTACGGGAACACTTATTGCCTTGCCTGTGTCAATAACCGCTACACCGCGTTGCAAACCATCGGTCGAAGCCATTGCAATACAACGTGCAACATTGTCACCTATGTGTTGTGCCACCTCTACCGTTAGTGTACGTTCGCCTATTTTCATAGTGAGTGCGTTATAAATTGCAGGCAAAAAACCTTCGGGAAAACGCACGTCAACAACAGGCCCCATTACCTGCGAAACTGTACCGTTATTTTTATTAGACATTTTATCAACTCCTAATAATGCACAATGCATAATTAATTACTCTCCGCTTCCTGCTACTATTTCGGTGATTTCCTGAGTAATAGCACCTTGACGGGCACGGTTATATTCAAGTTGCAAATTATCAATCATCTGTCGTGCATTTTTACCTGCCGAGTCCATAGCCATACGCCGTGCCGCAACTTCGCTCGCAAAACTTTCTTTCACGCAAGACATTATCACGCCAGAAACATATTCGGGAACCGCAATGTCAAGTATTGTTTGCTCATCGGGTTCAAAAACTACCGATGTGCTACCTTTACCGTTCGATTTTGTAAGCGGTAAAACCCACTTTACAGCAGGGGTTTGTGTCATAATTGATATATAATTTGTAGTTACAATGCCCAAACGGTCAAATTCGCCGTTTTCAAACTGTGTGCATAACTGTTTTGCAAGTTTGAAAGCATCGGGTGCGTAAAATTTTTCAGAAGAAACCACAGGTTGTGCATATTTTTCACAAGCACGTTTGCCTATTGGAATAACCTTTTCAAACTGCATTTCACGTACTGTTCTGAAAACGTTTGCATTGTATCCGCCTGCAAGACCGCGGTCACCTGCTATAACAATCAAACAGGTTTTGGCATCTTGCGGAATTTCACGCAAAAAAACGTTATTTGCACATTCGGGAGCGGCAACAAGCAAGTCAACTATGTTTTGAACCGCATTTTCGTATTGCTTGGCAACCGACATAGCCAAATTCGCCTTTCGCATTTTCGAAGATGCAACAAGCCCCATCGCCTTAGTTAAATGCATTGTAGAATCTACACTTTTTATGCGTAATTTTAATGATTTGGTATTGGCAGACATTTATGTCACCCCACCATTTCTTTAAGCGTTTCTTCTAAAGAAGCAACATCTTCGTCTTCAAAATAACCCTCTTCAAAACGGGCAAGCAACTGCGGTTTTTGATTTTGCAGTTTTTCAAACAAACGCTGTTCAAAATCGTGAACATCACGCACGGCAACCGTATCAAGCCAACCGTTTGTTACCGCATAAATTATGGCAACTTGGCAACCTACCGACACGGGACTGTTTCGCTTTTGTTTTAAAATTTCAACAATGCGTTCACCCAAAGCCAAACGTGATTTTGTATCGGCGTCAAGGTCACTGCCAAACTGTGCAAAAGACTGCAATTCACGGTATTGTGAATATAAAAGTTTAAGTTCGCCGGAAACCTTTTTCATACTCTTTTTCTGAGCAGAACCACCAACGCGGCTAACCGATATGCCTGGGTTTATAGCGGGCATAACACCTGCATGGAAAAGTTCGGTTTCAAGGAATATTTGACCGTCGGTTATTGATATAACGTTTGTAGGAATATACGCCGAAACGTCACCTGCCTGCGTTTCAATAATAGGCAGAGCAGTTATAGAGCCGCCGCCGTATTCATCGGCAACACAAGCCGCACGCTCTAAAAGGCGTGAATGTAGGTAAAATACATCACCTGGGTACGCCTCACGGCCCGGTGGACGACGAATAAGCAAAGAAAGTGCACGGTAAGCCACCGCGTGCTTGCTTAAATCATCATAAACTATTAAAACATCTTTGCCCTGACTTCTAAAATATTCAGCCATAGCACAACCCGAATAAGGTGCGATATATTGAAGCGGTGCACTCTCTGATGCCGATGCCGATACAACTATCGTGTAATCCATAGCACCTGCACGGGTAAGTTCGTTAACAAGGCTTACAACCGATGTGTTTTTTTGACCTATAGCAACATAAATGCATATAACATCGGTGTTTTTTTGATTTATAATTGTATCAATCGCAATTTCGGTTTTACCTGTTTGGCGGTCACCTATAATAAGTTCACGCTGACCGCGACCTATGGGTATCATACTGTCGATTGCCTTTATACCCGTTTGCAACGGCACCGACACGCTTTTGCGTTCAATAATACCGGGTGCTTCGGCTTCAATTGGGTAAAAATCACTGCACTCAATAGGGCCTTTGCCGTCAATAGCCTCACCTAAAGCATTAACCACACGGCCGAGCATTTTTTCGCCCACAGGCACCGATAAAACCTTGCCTGTACGTCTTACAGATGTGCCCTCACGTATGTTGTTATCGTCTGAAAGAATAGCAACCGAAACGGTGTCTTCTTCTAAATTTTGTGCAAGACCTGCCGAACCGTCTTCAAATTCCAACAGTTCGTTTGCCATACAGTTTGTAAGACCGTAAACACGGGCAATACCGTCACCAACCAAGATAACCCTACCCGTTTCTTTCATTTCTATTTGAGAGTGGTAATTTTTAATCTGTTCTTTTAAAATATAACTTATTTCTTGCTGTTTATCACTCATACGCCAATCACTTCCCTTGCACGCTTTAAATTGTTTTTAAGACTGCCGTCAATTATTTTGCCGTCAACCTCAACCGTAATTCCGCCAATAACGGAACTGTCGGTAACACAGTTTAAAAAAATGTGTTTTCCAATTTGTTTTTCAAGATTTTCAGTAAGTTTTTGTTTTTGCAAATCGGTTAATTCAACCGCCGATTTAACCACGGCAACCGCCGTGTGCGACTCTAACTCACGCAGACGTTCAAATTCTTCAAAACATTCAAAAAAACTTTCGGATTTTTTGTGTTTGCAAAGAATTTTCAAAAAAGATAAAATATAATCGTTTATTTTACCCTCAAAAGCCTGCTGTAATGCCGCAATGCGTTCATCTTCGGTAATACTTGGAGTCGCCAAAAAAACAAAATATTCGGGATTTTCGCGAAAAGCCGATTCAACAGTTTTTAAACTGTTGTAAAATTCATCCGTAATATTTTCTTCGCGTGCCAGCATAAACAATGCCTCGCCGTAATTGTTACCTGTCGCTGTCATTGTTTTCACCTATTTTATCAATAAATTCATCTATAAGTGTTTGATGATCATCGGCGTTAATTTCACGTTCTAACATTTTTTCGGCAATCGCCGTAGAAACGTCGGCTATTTGTGTTTTTAAATCTTCGGTTACACGCTTGCGTTCAAGCATTGCGTCAACCTGTGCCTGACGTAAAATTCCGTCGGCGGTGTCCCGTGCTTCTTCAACAATTTTATCACCGCGTATTTTTGCCGTATCTGCCGCCTCTTTAACAATGCTTTCAGCCTCTTGCTTTGCGTTTGCAAGGCGAGATGTAAGTTCGGCATTTTTTGTTTCAGCCTCACATTTTGCATTGTCGGCATCGGAATACTGATTTTCAATTTCACTACGCCGTGCGTTTAGCATATTGGTAACGGGCTTATACAAAAACTTTTTAAGCAGAAAGAATAAAATTGTAAGGTTTGCAAGGGATATAAGTATATGCCATATATTTACGGATATTATATCCAAAGTTTGCATTTACTGTTCCCCCAAAATCAGAGTGCCGATTTTAAAATATTTACAAAAATATTAGGTGCAACAAATATTAAAAGTATTGCAACAACAAGTGAGTAAATACCTGTAGTTTCGGCAATAGCACAACCCATTATCATAGTTGATGTTACCGAACCCTTGCTTTCGGGTTGACGGCCTATTGCCTCACACGCTTTAGATACGGCATTACCTTCACCAATACCCGGACCTATCGCACCGATACCCATACAAATACCTGCTCCCAATGCACAACATCCTAAAATAATACCAATTGCAAGTGCCATAATAAATTACCTCCGTAAATTTAATTTGTTTTAATTTTATTTTTTTTAGCCTGTTTTTTAAGCAGACGTTTTTCATATTCCTCTTGCGGAAAACCGCCCGAAATATTAAGCATTGTAAGCATTGCAAAAATATATGCCTGCATACAACCGCTAAATATATCAAAATAAACCGATAAAACGGCAGGAATACCAATTTGTAAGAGGGGTATTTCACCCAAAACACCCGGCAGCCAACCAAGTAACATATTTGAAAGACCTTGTAAAGCCGCCGCCACAAGCACGGCAATAACCGAACCCGAAAGCACGTTACCGTAATGACGGAACGCCATTGAAACAGGCGTTGCAACCTCGCCCAATATATTAAGCGGAGTCATTACAAATATCGGCTCGGTAAAGCCTTTAAGGTAATTACCCACACCGCCCTTTAACTTATAGTAAGTTATAAGTATAAAGGTAAGTATCGACCAACCTGCTACTATGTTTATATCCGACGTGGGTGCATAAAGCCCCAAAAGTGCCATAAGGCTTGAAAACGCCGAAATCGCCATAATTGCGGCAATAAACGGAGCATAACCTTTAAAATAATCACCCATATTTGTGTTTACAAGTTGCTCGGTTTTTTCAACAACCCACTCGGCAACAAGTTGACGTTTTAAATTTGCCTTAATGCTTAAACCGTGTGTAAAATACAAACACAAAAACAGTATTGAAATTATTACCAAGCACGAATTAACCTGTGACTCGGTTATGGGCAGTTTTTGTATAGGTGTGTCTAACGTAAAATAAACAATAGCACCCGTAATATTTATGCCCTCGCTTGCAGGGGTTGTAATTACTTTAAGAACAATGCCGAACAGCAAGGGTAAAAACACACCCAACAGATACAGAATATCGGTCACAACAAACCTGATATTCTTTTTTTCGGTCATAGACTGTCACCTCACATAAACATTTTGCCTTTATTATATGTTTTTATCTATAAGCGGTCTTAAAAAAACGGCTATACTCGGAAAAATCAGCGGAATAACAACCGTTACGGGATTAAAAACAGGAATTACAACCCCAACGCCTGCCAACAGTATTATTGCCGCAAAGCGTAACGACTGCGAAGCCTTGACAGTTTGTTTTGCCTCTTTTTCATCTTGACCTACGGCTTTTTGAACATAAAGCCCCATAACAAAAAAGTTAAGCACGGCTATTGCCGCCCCGTAAATGTTGCCAAGCAGAACGGTGTAATTCCACTTTGAAATTATTAAAAACACCGATTGCATTAAAACGCTTAAAATAATCACAAAAAATGATATATATTTTGTTTCTTTAATAACTGTTTTATCAACTTTCACAAAATCATAACCTGTCTATACTATTTTATTAGTATTTTACCACAAAGCAAACAATAAGTCTACAAAAAATCAATCTTTTTTACGAAAAATTTACACTTAAAGCATAATTGTTTTAAAACGAAAACAAACGGACATTTCACCGAATTTGTCTAAATATTATACATTTTAATCTTTTTACCAAATATAACTTTGATACCGAATAAAAACATAAATTAAAATAATGCCACATATTTTTATATGAGGTGATTTTTTTGAAAATTCTCGGTATTCTTTTGGTAATATGGCTTAGCATTTGTACACTTGTGTTGCTTGTTTTTCATATAAAAAGCCGCCGAATGATAAGGTCGGTTGTTTTAAATGCGTTGTTGGGTTTTGCGGCAATTTTGATTATAAATTCAACACAAAAATTTACAGGAATACGTATACCCCTAAACCCCTATACCGTAGGCGGCAGCGGTGTTTTCGGTCTGCCCTGCATCTGCGGAATTATTCTATTGCAAATTATGTTTTGATTATTGAATTATAAATGCGACCAATCCCTCGCCTAACTTTGATTGCGAATTAACACAGTATCTTTTTCCTTGGCTCCCTTTACACAAGGTAGGTGAGAATAGATACATCTTTAATCCATTTCCCCTACACACAAACAGACAGTACCTAATCGCTTAGATACTGTCTGTGTTTTGGTTATTTAGTTTTAGATTGTAATTTTGTTAATTTTAGTTGTTAAGTTTTAGTTTATTCAATACACATACTTTAGCGATATATAATCGATAAATGTATGCTTTAGATTAAATAAACCGCTTTGTCTTAAACCAACAAATATTACGTTTAATCTAAACCCTGTTATGCGACCTAATTACAAATGTAATTGTGCATTATTTAACACCGTATCCGAAGTGGTTGCCTGTGTTAAATGCTTCGGTTTCGGGGGTTATAATGTCACGCATATTGTCTTGCTGGTAAACACGTACATAGTCGATTGTGAACTGTGCGGTGTCGCCTGATTCTTGAGTCAAAAGGTCGGTAAATTGTGAAGGCTTACCGTCACCTACCCAGTCGTCACCTATTTTTTCGCGAGTGTACTTTGTAGACTCGCTTGCTGAATAGAATGAGTTATCAAGCAACATAAATGCATATTGGTTCCAAAGGGCTGCGTCGTCACCGCCTTCAGTGTGAGTCGGGTCTTCGCCGTACTCAGTCGAATTGTGACCGTCGTCTTGGTTTATGCTCATCTGTTTAATGCCATCAACATAAACATCTATGCTATAATTACCATCTGTTTGATTAACTTTCCACTCAAAGCCGAATACGTGGGGTTCATTTTTAACGTTACCTATGCTCCCAAAATCGTATGTAAACGTTCCGTTATCCTTATCCTTAGCCTTAAAATATTTATGAACAAATTCACCGCCGCCTGTGGATTTAAAGGTTTTTGTCCACTTGGTCGAAGTGCCTGTTGACCAATCCGGTATATAAAGTTCCCATTTTTTATCGGTTTCATTATAAAGTGAGTTTTCATCATAAGTTTTATGCACGGTTAAATGAAGTTTGGTTATATAAGCACCGGTTAATGTAACATCTTTGCTGGTACCGAATTGATTTGTTAACCAATTACCCTCGGTTACTTCATCATACTGCATAAATTCCATAATATCGTACTCAAGGTGGGCTGTCGGCAATTGATATTTATAGGTTTTAAGATCATTTGCCAACATTTTGTTAGTGCCGTCCCAATCGTTATTCTTTTTATAAACCTTGCTGTAAAGGGTTGCGTCATAGTAGTTGTTGTTTTTATGTGCGGGTGAGGTCAAGAACCACCATGCCGGGAATGCGTGACCGTCGCTCGGTAAAGTTGCCTTCATTTCAATGTAACCCTGTTTAAAGAGCATTGAATTTGATGTATGAATTGCACCTGCATCAACAAATACGTCAGTACTATCAACTTTTTGGTTAAAGTCATTGGGGGTGTTATTGTTACCGAGGTGTAATGTTTTATAGCCCCACTTGTAAGTGTCTTCGCTTACAGTTGTTGCATCGGCATTAACACCACGCCAAATGGTAAGTTTACCGTCGTTTACAACGTAGAGTTCTTTAAGGTCAGAAACATTCGGGTTTACTTTGTTTAGATATCTACCTTCGTTTACCTCATTGCCGTCTTTATCAACGGTTTTTGACTTGTATTCAATAATAGACCAGTCATTTGAAGAGTAGGTATCACCCGTGTCAAACTCGTCACCCCAAGCATAGTAATAGGTGGTGCCGTTTATTGTTTTAGAAGCATATGTGTCGCTGAGTGTACCGCTACCTGCGTAAACTGTGTTTGTAAGGGCATTAGAATTGCTCATAAACTCATTTACTGCGGCTTCAACTGCGGTAAACGAACCGCCGCTTATTTTAACAAGGTTCTTTTTGGAGTCGAATGTTACGGTGAATCCTTTGTCGGTATCGCCGTCGGCGGTACCATTGTTCGTACATTCAACTATAACTGCATTTTTGGTGGGTAATTTATCTTTTTCATACCTATTTTCAACAGTTTCATCGCTTACGTCAGGACCTGCGTATTTAATAACATCTACACCGGGTACTGACTGTTCTAAAAAGAGTTCTAAAGAACGTGCCATATCGTAGGTGTCGTTTTCGGCATAGTAGATACCCACTTTACCGAGTGCCACGTTACGCCAGAAACCGTCTTCTAAATCGGCGTAGTCGTTTGTCATTATACGTTTTAGAATAACAATGTCGCTTGTGTTGATTTTGCCGTCTTGGTTTGTGTCACCGTAAACGTTCATATAACCTTTTTTGCGTGAAAGTCTACGACGCATTACGGTAAGGTCATTACAGCCGTAACGGTTGCTTATGCCGTCACCGTCAATGTCAACATAGGTATCAACACGGTTGATTGAGCCGTCTTCATTATAAAAAGTTTCGGTTGTAGTGGCATTAACCACAAGTTGAGGTTGGCTGCCCTCGGCACCGCCGCAATACCAAGTTGCAACAGTACCTTCTTTACCGTTGTAATCAGCAACAGGTGTGTCGCCATTTACACCAACATAAGATGTAGCATATGTAAATTCGTTTGTTTTTGCATCGGTAGTTTTGGTAATGTATGTGCAGTTTGTGGTTGTTATACCGTCACCTGCAACTTTGTTGGCAGTATTATTACCGCTGTTAACCGCTGTATCAATTACAGAACAGTTTTCAACAGTACCGCCATTTTCGGTAGCAGTACCTGCAACGGCACCTGCAACAACAGTTGTTTGCACGGCACCTGTAGAACTTATGGAATCAGAACCGATGTAAGAGCCCACAATTTTAAGGTTTTTAACGGTACCGCCGTCAAGCACGGGCACTAAACCTGCACCGTTCATTTCGGTAGAGGCAAGACCGGTTATTGTGTGGCCGTTACCGTCTAAAACGCCTTTAAATGAAACATAAGTGTATTGGGATTTAACACCTTTTCGGGTGATCCAAGTTTTGCCTGTAAGGTCGATGTCGCAAACGAGTTTGTAGTGGAGTGTATCTTTAAGGTTTACACCGCCGCAACCGATTGCGTAGGCAAGTTTTTCGGCACTGTCAATGATGTATGGGTCATCAGCGGTACCTGAACCTGCAAATTCGTGATACATACCGTATGTGCCGTCGTCATAAGGTCTGCCATTGTTTGCACCTCTGCCGTTTTGGGCAGTTGCTATGGTGTCATTTAACGATTCAACCTCTGACGATTTTATAGGCATAGGTAATGTTGTGCCGTCATCAAACTCAACAAGTTGCCAAGTGTTTAAATAGTCGAGCGATGCTAAAACAGTTTCATCGTAGGTTTTATTTGATTGTATTTCAACAGGGGTTATACCTTCGATAACTTTATCGTAGGTACGCTCTATTGTTTTGGTGGCGTTGCCGCTGGAATCGAATGTAACTTTATCTTGAACCTTGTTATACATTACGGGGTTAACAGGGCTGTAGCAGTTAACAAATTCAATAATACCGGGTGAGTTTTCGGTGGCGTCATTGGTGTAACGTTCGTACCAAGTGAACGATGTACCGTTAACACTACCGTTTGCCATTGATGTTACCATAGGTACAAGGTATGCACCAATAGATACACAGTTTTTAAGTTTTATGTTGTTGCCCCAGTTGGGGAATGCGGCGATACCGCCAATAGAACTTTGGGTGTAGTCGCTGCTGTTATTACCGTTTACAAGTGTACATGTAGAACCGTCATAAAGGCAGTTTATAATAGTTAAACAATCGGGGGTGTCGTTTGTAGCAACAAAACCTGCCGCTAACGCGGTACCACCGCTTGTGCTTGTGCTTGTTGATTTAATATAAGACTGACGTACAGTTGCGTTTTTAATGTATGAGTACGCATCAATAGAGTTATTAAAAGTTGTACCTTTGGTAGAAATTACCGCCGCAGGACTACCTACAACATAAGCAGCAGCAAAGTTAACATTGCTGATTTGTGCATTGAAACCGATTTCACTAACAAAACCGGGTGTTGCGGCATTTACAGATACCATACCGTAAATTGTAACACCGTTGCCGTCAAAATAGCCGTCAAAAGTGTTAGGCGATGTTGTACTTGTTCCGCCGTTGTTCCAAGCGTTGTAACTGCCCGAATTTACAAGCGAAACGATTTCATCTTTAGTATTTACGTAGTTTAGGTAAAGTTCGGTAACGTTGTCGGCAACTTTATAATATTTTGCCACGCCGTCTACTTTACCGCCGTCTATAACCATTTTATAAAGTTGTTCGGCTGTTTTTATAATATATGGGTTCTCTTTACTGCCGTCACCCTCGGTAATGTCGGCAGAAGAACCGTTCCAAGTAATAATGCGGTCAACGTCTTTCCAACCGGTAGGTTTAATCGGAGTCGGGTAACCGCCCTCTATTGCGTACCAATCGCCGTCGGTAGTGTCGGTAGCAAAGTTAAAGTTATGCATATTAAGAATAGCCTTAGCACCTTTGTAATTATCAAGATTTGACGATATATCAATAATATTAGTTGCATTAACTATAATATCTTTTTGAGAGATATGCGTAGATAGTGTAGTAATATCTTCAGTAATCGTATTGGTATAAACACTTTTATATAACTGTGGACGCAACGCCTGATTGTTTTTGTAAACCGAATACGGAACAGTATCAAGCACAATGCTGTTTGTTAATTTTGAATTCGGATAATCCGTATCAATATCGACGCCGTTATAATAGTTAGCGGCACAACCAAACAAACCGTATGTTTTTGAACCATCGGTTTTTTCAGCCTTGTTATCATGAATATAAAGATTGCTCATAATTGTACCAAGGTATTTACCTTCAGCAAATTGGTTAAAGCCGTAAAGCACACCGGCACGGTCACAGAGATCATCCTTACCAGAAAATGCCGAAGCAACATAAGAACCTGAAATTTCACAGTTTGTAATTGTTACATTGCCGGATGCTGCGTTTGCAACTGTTCTGGAAGCCAAAACACCTGCCGACTCATTTGCAACCATATATGCATTTTTTATTGCAACATTTTTAATAGTTGCACCTTCTGATAAGTAACAAATTAAACCTGCATACCAAGTGCCCTTTTGATACAAACCATAAACTGTAGCACCGTTAAAATCAATAGTACCTTTAAAATATTTACTGGAATCAGTCTTCCAATTTTTAAGGTTTGTAACTTCTGAACCTTCAAAATAGTTCTTAGTTTCGGAATAAGTTTTTAAACTTTTAAGTGTTTCTAAACTTACCGATGATTCAGGTTGTAAAACTAAGGTTTTAATTCCGTCGGCAATTTTATAGGTTTTGCCGGCAGTATCAGTTTCTGAACTTGTAATATAAGCAAGTTCGGCAACTGTACTTATTATAATAGTATCGCCGTCGGTTTTGGTGGGTTTGGTTTGTGATGCAGCATCATCCCAATAAATAACACCAGTATCCGTTTCGGTTTCGGCATTAGCGGTTAAGTTAACGCCGACATTTGCGGTAAATACAGTACCCACAAGCATAGCGATTGCCAATGCAATACTAAGCACACGTTTACTGTATTTGTTTGTTAACGTTTTCATAAAAAACCTACCTTTCGCTGCACAGCAGCAGTTAATATGAAATTCTTGTGATTTAAAATCAAGGTTATTTTAAATTATTTTCTTGGCCAGATTACAATATCGTCTTCGTCATCCATATTGGCATAGAGGTCGCTTGTAACAATAATATCGGTTAAATCTAACTCATAGATTTCAAGTTTTGCTTTTTTAAACATATTACCTAATATACTCCTCACAAATAATATTTAATGTATTACTGACCCAACATAATGTCTCTAAACGAATCGATTTGTGACTGTGGCACTTCACATTGATTTACAAGAAAATGTTCGATTGAATCTTTAAGGGTTGTGCAACCGTTATTTTTGCCGTATTGCATCATCTTGCTGTAAAGTTTGCCCCAAGCAACATAATTTGAGTTGTTTGCAACCGTCATTTGACCATCGGCAAAGAACTTGTTGTTTGCGGTATCAAAATCGTCACGCATACGTGCGTATGTTGTGCTAAAGGTAGTAAGTTCAAAATCACGGGTTAAGTCTTCGTAAGAAACGCCAAGCACACCGTTTAATATAAAAGCATATGTACCTGTGCGGTCGGCACCACCTGAGCAATGTGTATAGAACGGGTAGTTGCTTTCATCAGACACAAGTTCAAAAATTGCTTTATAGTTGGTTTTAACCTCTGGCTGTGCTGTTAAATTACTTGTAAAAATACTGTCATACTGCTGTTCAGTTGCAAAACCGTGATATACCATACCGGTACCTTCGGCTTGAATTAACTGTGTTCCATAACGTAAATCAATTTCGGTTTTAAGACCTAATGATTTAAGGGTTGCTATACCGTTTGCGGTAATATTCGTGTAGTTAACATCACCTGTAGTTCGGTTTACGTTGTTGAGTTCTGCACCGCGGTAGAGCATACCGTATTTCACACGCAAGCCGTTGGTGGTTTTCCAGCCGCCCATATCTCGAACGTTGGTAACGCCGTCTACCTGTATAAATCTTGACGGTGTGTTTTTGGTTCTGATTTTGCCTGAGCCTAAAATTGTGGTTTGACCTGTGGCTGTGGCTTTCCAGTAATATGTTTTGTTTGGTATAAGTGTTGTGTTTGTTAATGTATTAGATGTTGCTGTAAAGGTAAGTGGGTTTGCAAAATTTTCGCTTTCAGAAAAGGTAACCGTGTAACTTGCACTGCCGTTTGTAAAATCAGCAAGTGTTACTGACTGATAATCAGCACGTTGATCAGCGGTTAAATAACCGCTGAGTGCGTTGTACTGTGCTGATTCAGTTTCGGCTGTAAGGTATGTCTTTACGGCACTGTTACGAAGGTCGACCGCATCGGAATCAACGTAACGTTCATCAAGCATTTTTGCATAGAACATAACTGCTTTTGCAACGTTGATACGTGTTGTGTAATATTTACAAGGGTCGGCACGGTTTGCGTTTTCAAGGTCGAGTACAAAGCCCTCTAAACTAACGGTGCCAACGTTTGTGGTAATTTCTTTATAAGTTACCGAAAGTTTAAGTTCGCCGCATAGTTCGTATACGGGTATAGTTTTTGCACGCCACAAGTAATATTTGCCTGCACCTTGATTATTCACCATATTATTTGCGGTTTCGGTGTAGGTTTTACCGCTTTCGGTAGTTAAAGTAACCGTTACATCGGATGCGGTTTCAGCGTTAATGCCCTTAAATGCAAAGGTAAAGGTCATATAAGGGTTGGTTTTAACGTTAATGCCTGTTGCGTACAAGCCCCAATCTGCTGTGCTGTCACCGTAAGTGTCAACCGTGGTGAATTGCATTGCGTTGTATGCCGACTCAGCATAATCGGGCAAGTTTGATGTTGACGGTGTGAATGATGGGTAAGAATATTCATTACCTACATACCAAACACCTGCGGTATTATCAGCCGTATTCCAATCAAGATCAGGCATTACGGTTGTAGCAGCAGAACCTTTAATGCTGTTAGCGGTAATTCTTGTCATAACGCTGCTGAAATCAGTATCGTACTCCGTATAATTTGCCCATCTTACCGCTTTAACATCAACGTCGGTATAAATGTTTTCAAAAAACTCAGCTTTACATGTGCCCCACGCCACGTTACCGTCAGGTGCACTATAAGGGAATGCACCTAAAATAACAGAGTTTTTAATCATCGAATGACCGTTATTGGTTTTACCAATAAATGCTAATTGTGTGCCGTTGGTATGTTTTGCAACGTTGTCGTATACAAAACAGTTATTTATGGCTGTGGTGCTCGTAAGCTGACCGGCAATTACGCCAACTTTTTGATAACGGTCAGAACCAATTTCTGAAGTAGTTGATGACTCACAGTAACAATTTGTTACTATACAGTTTTCAATAATATCTTTAAATGATATGTCCCAAGCAGTGTTGGCACCTACTATAACGCCGCCGGTGTTATCGGTAGATACATAGCAACCCTTAAATACTGTATTTGTTACAGTACCACCTTTTATATCGCTAAACAAACCTGCGTGACCGCCCGTGCAGTACATACCGTAAATGGTTACACCGTTACCGTCAAAATGACCTTGGAACGTACCGCTGCTCCACCATTTGTCAAATTCAGCATCCGCTTTGGTGAATCCGGCTTTAACCTCTTTGGCAGAAAGTTTTTTAAACGTTTCTAAACCGCCAAAAGTTTTATCAAATTTTGTTTTTGATTGCAATACAAGTGCATCAACACCGTCTGCAATTTTAAAATATTTACCCTGTGTAGTAACCTTATTTTGAGCAACTGCTAAAAGTTGGTCAGGGGTAGAAATTATATACGGATCATCTTCGGTACCTGTACCGTGTTTGCCATCGGTAGCAAAACTTGTATCTGTAGTCCAGTTGTAATAAACTGTTTCACCTGTTGTTTTAGTTACGGGTGCTACGTAATTTTTGCTTGCAAATGTTGGGTATTCACCTGAAATACCGTAAACCCAAGTTGAATTCCAATCAAGTTTCGGCATTGTGGTTAATGCTTTAGAACCTTTAACATCATCAGCGTTGATTATTGTAATGTCATAATCTTCCCATTTTTGACCTTGGCCTGCAACCGCTGTGGGTTTTGTTTCACAAGGGTTGTCGGTGTAAATTCTGTTATAATATGCAGAACGTGTACCTTGACCGTCACTTGCGGTTGAATAAGGCAAGCAACCTAAAATAACGCTGTCAGAAAAATCAAAATTAGGAAGACCTATGCCATAACCGTTTGCCCATGAGTTAGTCATACCAACTAAGCCCGCTGCAACCGGTGTAGTACCGCTATTGCTGTAAGCAACGCTATCATGAACAAAAATGTTTGTAACCTTTACGCTGTATGCTGTGCTGTTACCTGCAGCCCAACCGTAGAACACACCTACACGTTGTCCATCGCTGGACGATGTTTGAACATATGTGTCTGCAATTTCAATATTTTTAAATGTAGTAACCTTATCGTTGTTATTATCAAACAACTTAATTTGACCGCAAATAGCACCTGCATAACTGCCTGCTTCAACATAAGAGTGTTTTATTGAAAGGTTTTCAATTACAGCACCTGTAGAAATTGTGCCGAAAAGACCTGTAGTGCTGTACAAACCTACGATTTCAACACCGTTACCGTTTAAGTGGCCTGCAAATTGACCGCCATCGCCTTGGAAAGCGTTAACATTATATTGGTCTGCCGTTTTTGCTGTTGTAATTATATCTTTAATGCCTTCTGCATCGGCAGATAAAATTTTATCAAGACCGCCCAATTTGTTGGTAACATTGCTTTCGGTCTGCATAACTATAGTACCGATAGCAGGATCGATTTCAAAATATTTACCGTATGTATTTGCATAGGTAGATCCTTGAGCCAACCAACGTAACTCTGTTACCTTAGTAATAACGTATGGTTTCTCTGCCGAACCGTCACCGTGTTGACCGTCGGTCATAAATGTGTTGTCAGCCTTACACCAACCGTTTGAATCATCGTTGATGAGATAAATGGTTTGTTTAGTTTCGCTTGCACTGTCGTCATACTCTGTAGCAAGGGCTTCTTTAGCGGTTTCACCGTAAAGGGTAACCGCAGCGGCAACCTTTTTATCTGCTTCGATTTCGTCTGCAGCGGCACCGTCGGTATAAAACGCCTCGCCTTTTACAACCTTTTGGGCATAATCGGCAATACTGATTTGTTGGGTTGTAGCCCAAAGATTTTCTACAACACCATTATCTTTTTCATTAATTCTAACCGGTGTTAACAAAAATGTTGTATTAATATCGCGTGCGGAAAGATTTTTAATTTGGAAACACTTTGCACCCCACGGTAAAGCATCTTTCATGCTTGACGGAACGTCTGACAATTCGGTAATTTTGCTTACAAAATCACCGTTTGTTTTGGTAACGTAGAGCGAATAATTTTGCATATTGGGTGCATAAACGTTAAGGCTGAAAGTGCCGTCGGTGTTGTACTGAACGTTAACGCCGTAAAGTTCGGTATAGTTGTTAAGGTAAGTATACGGTTCGTCAGGTAATAATTGATAATCAAAAACCTGACCGCAAACACTACATTTTATAGGATGTGAATCACTTGTTTTATAAAGTGTATAACCGTTGGTTTCATCGGTTTTAACAACGTCCATGGTCTCGTTTCTATATAAATGGTCACCTACAGAACCTGCACCGTGTGCGTGGAAATTG
The DNA here is from genome assembly GCA_964624945.1 of uncultured Ruminococcus sp. Lineage (GTDB taxonomy): Bacteria > Bacillota > Clostridia > Oscillospirales > Acutalibacteraceae > UBA737. Next base: position 17,812 of record CAZUYL010000015.1, read on the forward strand.
TTATGAGCTGTAGCACTTGCATCGGTAGGAGATACCGTGCCGCTTCTGCCAGTGATTTCAACGTCACTTAAAGTTATGGGGTAGTTACCACCGGGATAGTAACCGCCTTTAAACTTAACGGTAACCTCAAAAGTAAGTGAATTATAGAGTTTAACTTTTTTATTTTCACCTTTAGATTCAAAATAAACGAATTCAAGTTGATTTTCGGTTTTTTCGGAATCAGGACCGTAGATTAATTCGAATTCTTCAGGATCAAAACCGCCCCCTTTTGCTATACCGTCAACTACAGCAACTTGGGTTACCTCTTCTATATAATTGTTGCGGTCATTGTCATTTAACGTGTTGTTAGACTTATCAACCGCAAAACGACCTACGGTGAAACCCTTGGCATAATCGAATTTTACGGTAAACTTAGCGGTGTTAAAACCCTGCTTGGTTTGCACACATTCGATAGTGTAGGTGCCGTTTGAGTCTGCCGCATTAACTGTAATAAGACAGCCTAACACGGTGGTCAAGCAAATTGCAACGGTTAAAATTACCGATAACAATTTGAATAAACCCTTTGTTTTCATAAACTCTCAATCTCCTTTTATGCGAAATGTATTCGCAAATATAATTTGATTTCCGCCAACATTGCGGAGAAAACTTAACCTTTTACACACCGTTTTTAGCAACTTGTACAAAATATTTTAAGTCGATTTGTTACATTTTGATATAGATGTGCAAATATACTACTTTATATTAACATCTATTTAACATATTGTCAATGATTTTTTATTATAACTTTTCGACTGATTTAATAAAAATTGTACAAAAACAGCGTTTTTTATTAAATGTTTTAGGGGATTTAATACACTTAATTAACGCAAAGTCACTTTTTCTCGCCGCCCTTTGATTAAGGGATGCAAGGGTTACTGCTTTAATTGAGTTGAATTGATACTAATTAAAATTGATATAGCAGTTTTTCTTAACAAAAATAGAATTCGGCTCGCCCTAAGGCAAGCCGAATTTTTATGCTTTTAAAATCAAATTATTTTTGCAATGCTTTTTGCAGGCGGATATCGTCACCGATAAATTTTTCGCTGTTATATTTAAACAGACGTGATGCCACACGCGGTGTGTAACGTGTTGCGATTTCGCTCATAGAAAGGTTTGTGTTTATAATTACGGGTTTGCCTGCAAGGTCACGTGTGTTTACAATGTTGTAAAACAGACTTTGTGTATAAGGTGACACAAACTCGCCGCCTAAATCGTCGATTACAAGCAGGTCGCAACTAACGGCGGCGTTGTAAGATGTATTGGTATGGCGATCAAAATGTTCGGTTTCCATATCGGCAAAAAGGTTGTAGGCAGGTCCGTAAATCACGTTAAACCCTTTGTTTAAAAGTTCGTAAACAATGGCAAGGGTTAAGTGGGTTTTGCCAAGCCCTGTGTTGCCCATAAAAAGCAGACTGCCGCTTGTTTTGGGGTTAAAATTAATTACATATTCACGGCAGGTTTTTAAAACCGAAGTCATATATTTACGTGGAGAGGTGCCGTCGGCGGATTTTTGCGGATAAAAATTAAGGTCAAAATTTTCAAAACGGCAATCGGTAAGGGGTAAATTTGCCGAAAGGCTTTCAATTAAAATAGATTTTGCCGCATTATGTATGCAGTCGCAAATTTTGCCGTTTATGTAGCCTGTATCTTTGCAGTTGTTACAGGTGTAATTTATATCGGTTATGCCGGCGGATTTTAAAAACTCACCGCGTATTTTTGAAAGTTCGGTCATTTCGGTTTTTAAAACGTCTAAAGCGGCGGTATCGCCCGAAAGTGCCGTTATTGCAAGATTTGCACCCAAGGCAGAAAGTTTTTGGTTTATTGCAACAAATTCGGGGTTTTGTGCCGAAAGATTTTGAACGGCGTTTTCAAATGCCGCTTTTTTAAACGCCAAGTTTTGTTTTTGATTTTCAAAGGCTTTTGCGTAACTTTGTTCACGTGTCATAAAACGTTCAGCCCTTTCCGTTAATTTTGTTATCAAGCATTTGTTCAAACTTGCTTAAATCGTAACCGGCGTAATCGCCTTTTTTGTATTTTTGCGGTTTTTTGTCGGTGCTATTGGTAATATCCGCCACGGTTTTAAAGCCCGATGTATGCCAACGCTCTAAAACTTTTGATATATAAGCCATACTTATTTTTGCGTTTGCATCAATACAAACATCATAAGCCGCTCTTAACATCTCGGTGCTGTAGTTCCACTCATTTACCCACAAATTGCTGAGGGTGAGTTCTTTTTCGCTGGGTTTTCGATTTTCTATACCGAAAGCGGTACGAACAACGCTCCAAGCAAGGTTTTGTTTTGCGGTATCTTTAATAATACGCTCGGCATCGGATACGGTTTCAACGCCGGCTTTAATCCAAGAAATTGCCGTTTTTCTAATAAAAGACAGGTTGCACTTGCCCTCGCTTGCGGCATAGCCCAAAAGCAAAAGTATTATCGATGCATCCATACCGTTATCGTCATAAAGCGAGACCAAAAGGCTGCTTTCGTTCTGTTTTAAATTTCTGCCGAATTTTAGTTGTGCCTCACGCAGTAAAAACATAAGGTGTTCATCTTCTAAACCGCGGCGAATAACATCGGCACGGGTGGGCATTTGCGTTGTGACTACAACCGCCTTTTCTTCAGACACGGGGGGTACTGCACCGTTTAAAACATTATTTTGTGCCCAAAAAAGCAGGGCATCGTCTACCTCGCTTTGCGGCAAAGATAAAGACTCGGCTATTTTTTGAGGATTTATGCCCTCACCTATATTACGCATAAAATAGAGCAAAACTTTAAGTTGTGTATGGGTAGCCGTTTTTAAATATTTATCGGCAACATCTACAGGCACGGCGTATGTATTTGCAAAAACCGACGTGTTGATTGTATATTGCATTAAATTCGACCTCCCATTTTTATATGTATATATTATATATG
>CAZUYL010000016.1:0-20725 GCA_964624945.1 uncultured Ruminococcus sp.
ATGGCAAGACAGGGGCAACCCGAGTAGATGCGGGGGAATGGCACGCCCGCCAAACACCAATCTGTGAGGGTACTGTAACAGGTACCCTCTTTCCTTTGTTGTAATAATCTTTTCCCCCCTCTTTTGAGGGGGAATTTTTATGTAAAAAGCAACTGAAACAAATATATTATAACCGTTTTAAAAGATAGGGGTATTGAACTTCGGTTATATATAACTTGAAAATTCCGATTAAAAATGTTATATTGATACTCGTAAACGCATTAAAATTTCTTTATCAGAAAAAGCCAAGATTGATATAAATTTAAAATAAAAAAGGAGGGTGAAAGTATGAGTGAAAATGCAAAACTTAAACAGTTAAAAGAAAAGGCAAACCGTTTGCCGCTTACCCCGGGTGTTTATATAATGAAGGATAAAAGCGGTACTATTATATACATCGGTAAGGCAAAACTGCTTAAAAACCGTGTTACACAGTATTTCGGGGCGGGCAATCAACACACCGAAAAGGTTAAAAAAATGGTAAGTTGCGTGGATGATTTTGAATACGTTTTGTGTGACAGCGAGTTTGAGGCACTCATACTTGAAAACTCACTTATAAAACAAAATCAACCTAAATACAACATACTGCTTAAAGACGATAAGGGCTATCATTATATAAAAATAACGGGCGGTAAATGGCGTAAAATTACAACCTCAATGCAAATTGATGACAAAACGGCAGAATATATAGGCCCTTACTATTCGGCATCGGTTGTAAAAGATACCGTTGCACAGGTTAGAAAAATTTTCAAACTGCCCGATTGCAACCGCACTTTCGATAAGCCCACAAAACCGTGTCTTAATTATCACATAGGTTTATGTGACGCACCCTGCCGTGCAAATATAAGTGCTAAAGATTATAACAATACAATAAATTCTGCGGTAGATTTTATTAAACACGGCGGTGGTGACAATATAATAGAATTGCTCACTTTAGAAATGAATAATGCCGCCGAAAAACTTGATTTTGAGTATGCGGCAAAACTGCGTGACCGAATTAATGCCATAAAAAAACTGCAAGACCGCCAAAAAGTTGTTATGTGCACATATAAAAATCAAGATGTTTTTGCCTGTGCACTTTTAAATAACGTTGCTTGCATTGCGATTTTGGTTTTCAGAAACGGTCAACTTTCCGACAAAAAGCATTTTATTATAGATACTTTTGAAAATATAGACGACCTCTACAGTCAGTTTTTGCAACAGTATTATCAAGATAACGATATTCCGTCAAGAATATTACTTGATACCGACATAGAGTCGAAAGAACTTTTGAGCCGTTGGTTCAGCGAACAGGCAGGCAAAAAGGTTGAAATTTTATTGCCGCAAAGGGGCGAGCAAAGGCAACTTGTAACCATGTGCCGTAATAACGCCGCCGATAATTTAGCACAAAAGTCGGAACTTTCCGGCAGAGAAATGTCCGCTTTGAACGAACTTGCCCGACTGCTCGGTTTAAGCAAGCCGCCAAGGGTTATAGAGTCTTACGATATTTCGCATACCGCAGGTGATGAAAACGTTGGCGGTATGATAGTTTTTCGCGATGGCAAACCCGATAAATCACACTACCGTATGTTTAAAATTAAAAGTTTTATCGGTTCTGATGATTATCGTTCTATGGCAGAGGTGCTTGACCGACGTTTTACCGAATATGAAAAGGGTGAAAATGCGGGATTTTCAGAATTGCCCGATTTAATACTCCTTGACGGCGGTAAAGGTCAAATATCGGCTGTAAAGCCCATACTACAAAAACATAATATAAATGTTGCACTTTACGGTATGGTTAAAGATTCAAAACACCGCACACGTGCAATTTCAAGTGAGGGCGGCGATATATCTATAAAATCAAACGAATCGGCATACCGCCTTGTAACCGCCATTCAAGATGAGGTTCACCGTTTTGCTATAGGTTATCACAAAAAACTTCGCAGTAAAAAAATGCTCAATTCCGAACTTATGTCTATAGAAGGCATAGGCAAAACAAAAGCAAATGACCTATTAAAGCATTTTAAAACTATGTCAGCCGTAAAAAATGCCACCCCCGACGAACTTGCTGTTGTTAAAGGTATAAATACCGCTTTGGCGGAAAAAATATATAAAACGTTTAATTCTTGAGGTATTATAATGAAAATAGCATTTTTTGATACAAAACCTTACGATAGGCAAGCCTTTGAAAAATACTCAAACTCAAATGTCAAATTCAAATTTTTTGAAACAAAACTCAATATAGATACCGCCGATTTGGCACGCGGTTGTGATACGGTTTGCATATTTGTAAACGACGTTGCCGATGCCGCTGTTATAGATCGCCTTTACGAACTCGGTATAAAGGTTCTCGCTTTAAGATGTGCAGGCTATAACAACGTTGATGTTAAACACGCTTATCAAAAAATTCACGTGGTGCATGTGCCGGCATATTCGCCGTATGCCGTGGCAGAACACGCCATGGCAATGTTGCTCACTTCAATAAGGCGTATACACAAGGCATATATACGCACTAAAGACTTTAATTTCAGCCTATCGGGGCTTACAGGTTTTGACCTCCACGGTAAAACGGTAGGCGTTATAGGTACGGGTAAAATAGGCAGAGTTTTTATAGATATTTGCCGCGGCTTCGGTATGAATATTTTAGCCTATGATAAATACCCCGCTGCCGATTTAAATATAGAATATGTAACCCTTGACCGCCTTTTTGCCGAAAGTGATATTATATCTATGCATTGCCCACTCACATCGGAAACAAAACACATTATAAACGAAAACTCAATTAAAAAAATGAAAAAGGGCGTTGTGATTATTAATACCTCACGCGGTGCGTTGATTAACGCCGAAGCCTTGCTTGACGGAATAAAATCACGCCATATAGGTGCCGCTTGCCTTGATGTTTATGAAGAGGAGTCCGACATTTTCTTTGAAGATTTTTCAGGTCATATTGTTGATGACGACACTTTAGCACGCCTTATATCAATGCCCAACGTTATTGTAACGTCACATCAGGCATTTTTAACCGAAGAGGCACTTTCAAACATAGCCGAAACAACCGTAAGCAATATAAACGAGGTCTTTTTAAACGGCGGCAGTAATAACGAACTGTGTTACCATTGCGGTAAATCCGATAATTGCCGTAATCACCGTTGCAAAAAGTGTTTTTAATGCAATAATATGCAATCTATAAAAATATTATGCAAATAATATTCAATAAAACTTGACAATTTGCATATTATAGGGTAAAATATATGCATATTATAGATAGAGGTAATAAAAATGGCAAAAATGTGGACAGGCGTAACCGACGGCGTAACCGACAGTATAGCAGATGATTTTAATTCTTCAATACATTTTGACAGCAGAATGTATGCACACGATATAAAGGGCAGTATGGCACATGCTATGATGCTGTCTTTGTGCAATATTATTACACAAGACGAGGCAGATACTATTATAAAAGGTCTTGAAGAAATACTTAATGACCTTCAAAACGGTGATTTAAACTTTGATATGACTGCCGAAGATATACATATGTTTGTAGAACAAGAACTCACCAACCGCATAGGTGACGTGGGTAAAAAACTGCATACCGCACGCAGCCGTAACGATCAGGTTGCACTTGATATTAGAATGTATCTTCGTGATGAAATTGATGAAATAATAAATCTTTTAAAAGATTTTGTAGGTGTACTTTGTAACAAGGCAGAAAATCATAAATCGGCAATTATGTCGGGGTACACGCATTTGCAACGTGCACAACCCGTAACATTCGGGCATCACCTTATGGCATACGCTATGATGCTTTTGCGTGATATCGACCGTCTTAAAGATTGCAAAAAAAGAATGAATATGTCACCCATAGGTTGTTGTGCCTTGGCAGGTACTACCTACAAAACAGATCGCCGCTTTGAAGCCGAACAGTTAGGTTTTGACGGCATTTGTATGAATTCGTTAGACGGTGTATCCGACCGTGATTTTTGCGTTGAATTGCTTTCGGCAATTTCACTTATTATGATGCATATGTCACGCTTTTCAGAAGAAATTATTTTATGGTCAAGTTGGGAATTTAAGTTTATAGAACTGTCAAGCAACTATACAACAGGTTCTTCAATTATGCCGCAAAAACGTAATCCAGATATGGCTGAATTGGTTCGCGGAAAAACGGGCAGAGTTTACGGCGATTTAATGGCGTTGCTCACCACACTTAAAGGTTTGCCGCTTGCTTATAACAAAGATATGCAAGAGGACAAAGAGGGTGTGTTCGATGCCTGTGATACGGTTAAAATGTGTCTTAAAGTGTTTACGCCTATGGTTGACACTATGACCGTTCTTGAAGATAATATGAAATCGGCTGCAGGCAAAGGTTTTATAAATGCAACCGACCTTGCCGATTATTTGGTGAAAAAAGGTATGCCTTTTAGAACGGCATATAAAATATCGGGTCAAATAGTGGCACACTGTATGCAAAAAAATACCGTGCTTGAAAATTTACCGCTCGAAGAGTATAAAAAATTCAGCGATTTGTTTGACGGCGAACTTTACGATGCCGTAAATCTTGAAAACTGTGTAAAACGCCGCATATCCGAAGGCGGAACATCGGTTCAATCAGTCGAAAAACAAATTGAATTTGTAAAACAAAATTTAGTTTAATATTTATAAAACAGCACTACCGCATCAATACGGCAGTGCTGTTACTTTTATAAATTAAATATATCATCATAACTGACCTTTAAAATTTGTTTAATTAAAATAATTTCGTCAGGGTAGAGGTGGCGTTGCCCAACTTCTATTTTGGCAACTGCACTTCGGGTTATGTCACAACCTTCGGTCTGCAATTTTGCCGAAAGTTGTTCTTGTGTCATATTTGCCTTTTCACGCAATTCTCTAATATTGCCGCCTATTTGCCTTTCAATTTCAGAATTCACACTAAAAACCTTCTTTGCACTTATTTCGGAACAAAAAATTCTTGACAGTATTATATGTGCGTGATAAAATATTCTTGCACCTATATAGGTGCAAGAATAAATGTTTTAGGAGTGCAGAAAAATGAAATTTTGCTCAAAATGCGGAAAAGAAATTATGGACGATGCAGTAATCTGTATGAACTGCGGTTGTGCGGTTGAAAATCAGCCGTTAACCCAAAATGAAGTTGACGAGGTCAGCGTAGGACTTTGTGTCTTAGCGTTCTTTGTGCCCTTGTTTGGTATAATTTATTGGCCTATTAAACATAAAGAAACACCTAAAAAGGCAAAAGCATGCGGCGTTACTGCTATTGTATCATGGGCGATAAGCCTTGTTTTTACGATAATTTACGCAGTAGCAATTGGCTCTATGATAGGCTCAATTTATTAAATTACAATTTAAGTATTTACAAAAAAACACACTCTGCCCAAAAATGCAAAGTGTGTTTTCTTATACAAATAAACAGTCGGGAATAATTCCCGACTGTTTTGAGTCAACGTTTACTGTTTTTTAAAAATTCTTTTATTGCTTCAAAAGATTCATCGCTTAAATGATGTTCTATTTTACAGGCATCTTCCACGGCGGTGGCTTCGGTTACGCCCAAACTCATAAACCACTCCGATAAAACGGTGTGGCGTTGATACATTTTTTCGGCAACCTCACGACCTGCCTTGGTCAAGGTAAGGTAACCGTTTGTGTCCATTAAAACAAATCCACCTTTTTTGAGCAGACTCATAGCACGGCTTACACTCGGCTTTGAATAACCTAAATATTCGCATACGTCGATTGAACGTACATTGCCCGATTTTTTGCTTAAAACGTAGATAGACTCAATATACATCTCGCCTGATTCTTGTAAATGCATAAAAACACCTCATCATTTATAAATTGATTTTAACATATATAACAAAAAAATGCAAGGTGATAAAATTTTGAGAAATTTTGTAAAAAACACTTGACAAAAGAGCAACTGTGATGTAATATATTAGACGGTTAGCAGGCACTAACCCTTTATTTGAACAAAACAGTTAGCAAATACTAACCGAGGTGAGTATAAATGAATTTATTAAATGCAGTTGAGGGTAAAGAGTATATCATTAAAGATATCGTTACCGATGATGAAGAATTAGATGCATTTTTGTTTTCACTCGGTTGTTACAGTGGTGAGCCTATTACCGTTGTTGCTTTTAAAAAGAAAACGTGCGTTGTTTCTATAAAAGACAGCAGATACAGTATTGACAGTGCACTTGCAGCGGCAATTGAAATTTTTGAATAAAAAAATTACATATGCCGCGAAATTTTTTGGCAACAAGTTAGCAATTGCTAACTGCAATGATTAAGTAATTATTTATTTATTGATATATTTAAGGAGGAAATGTTATGAGAATTGCATTGACCGGTAACCCTAACAGCGGTAAAACCACAATGTATAACGCCATAACCGGCCGAAATGAAAAGGTCGGCAACTGGGCAGGCGTTACTGTAGACAGAAAAGAACATCCAATTAAAAAGGCATTTTACAGCGGAGATGAAAAGGTAATTGCGGTCGATTTACCGGGTGCGTATTCAATGTCACCGTTCACTTCTGAAGAAAGCATTACAAGTGTTTACGTAAGAAATGAAAATCCCGATGTAATTATCAACATTGTTGATGCTACCAACCTAAGCCGTAGCCTTTTCTTTACAACACAGTTGCTTGAACTCGGTATTCCTGTTGTTGTAGCCCTTAACAAAAGCGATATTAACAAAAAGAAACAAACCGTAATTGATGATGTTTTGCTTTCGGAAAAGTTGGGTTGCCCTGTTATTGATACTGTATCAACATCGGCTGACGGCCTTAAAATTGTTGTAGAAACAGCAATTTCTGTTGCAGGTAAAAATCAGGTAGCCCCATACGATGAAGGTAACGTTGACCTCACCGATAAAAAGGCGGTTCAAGAGGCTGACCGCAAACGTTTTGCATTTGTAAACAGTATTGTTAAACAGGTTGAAACACGTAAAGTTCTTACCAAAGATAAAAACTTCGGTGATAAAATTGATGCGGTTCTTACTAACAAATGGCTCGGTATTCCGATATTTGCCGTTGTTATGTTCTTGGTATTCCAAATTTCACAGGTTTGGGTTGGCACACCTATTGCCGATTTGCTTACAGGTTGGCTTGAAACATTCCAAGAATGGATCGGCGGATTTGTAACCAACGACCTTCTTCACGCAATACTTATTGACGGTATCATCGGCGGTGTTATAGCCGTTGTAGGTTTCTTGCCGCTTGTTATGGTAATGTACTTTCTTATAGCATTGCTTGAAGACTGCGGTTATATGTCACGTGTGGCAGTAGTTCTTGATCCGATATTTAAAAAGGTTGGTCTTTCGGGTAAATCGGTAATTCCGTTTGTAATTACAATCGGTTGTGCCGTTCCCGGTGTTATGGCAAGCCGTACCATTCGTAACGAACGTGAACGCAGAGCCACAGCAATGCTTGCTCCATTTATGCCTTGCGGTGCTAAAATTCCCGTAATTTCACTTTTTGCAGGCGTTTTCTTCAACAACGCAGGTTGGGTAAGCACACTTTGTTACCTTTCGGGTATAGTTCTCATATTCCTTGGTGCATTGCTTGTAAATCGCATTGCAGGTTATAAGGCACGTAAATCATTCTTTATTATCGAATTGCCCGAATACAAGGTTCCGTCACTTTTGGGTGCATTTAAGTCAATGTGCTCACGTGGTTGGGCTTACATTGTAAAAGCCACTACAATCATTTTGCTTTGCAACACCGCAGTTCAGTTAATGCAAACATTTACTTGGCGTTTCACACTTGCAAACGATAGTGCAAGCAACTCAATTCTTGAATCAATCGCAAGTCCGTTTGCTTATGTATTGTTTCCGATTATCGGCGTAGTTTCTTGGCAGTTGGCAGCAGCCGCTGTTACAGGCTTTATCGCAAAAGAAAACGTTGTAGGCACTTTGGCAGTTTGCTTCTCAATAACCAACTTTATAGATGCCGATGCCCTTGAACTTATAGGCGGTGCTTCTACAGTACGTGAAACAATGGGCATTACAGCCGTTGCGGCTTTGGCATACCTTATGTTCAACCTCTTTACACCGCCTTGCTTTGCGGCTATAGGTGCTATGAACTCTGAAATGAAGAGTGCTAAGTGGCTCTGGGGCGGTATCGGACTTCAAATCTCGGTTGGCTACACAGTAGCATTCTTGGTGTATCAAATCGGTACACTTATTGTTGAAGGTCATTTAGGTAAAGCATTTGTGCCCGGTTTTATTGCTGTGCTTTGTATGGTTGCCGTTGTTGTTGCTTTGATAATCAACTCAAACAAAAAATTGGCACGTGAATACGAATTAAAATCAAAATCGAAAGTAAATGCTTAATCAGGTGATTTTATGGGTACAGGTGATTATGTAGCATTGGGTGTTATAGTGGTAATTCTTGCCGCCGCTATAATATACATTGTAAAGAAAAAGAAAAGCGGTGCAAAATGCATCGGGTGTTCTGCAGGTTGTAAAGCCTGCGGTGACGCAAAAAATAAATCTAATTGCTGTTGTGGCTGCAATACACAAAAGCATTAAGATATAAGTACAGGCTTTTGCCTTGCACAAATAAAACAGACTAATACATACCCGAAAAAATCTCTTGTATTTTACAGGAGATTTTTCGGTTTTGTATTTGATTTATTCATATTTGTATGTTAAAATCACAATAAATTAGGCTGAAAGGGGTTTGAAAAAATGAAAAACGATATTAAACACAAACGCGGTATACCGTTTCCGTCACATATTGTTTTTTCGGGACTTGCGTTGCTTATTCAAATAGGTTTTTTTGTTTTTGCTGTTCGCGGCATAGCCGAACATTACTTTTTTGTAAATGCCCTTTGCACCGTTATGGCAGTTATAACCGTTTTTTATATAACAAACAGCAGCGGTAAATCGGGTTATAAAATACTTTGGATTATTTTTATTTTAGCCGTGCCTATATTCGGTGTTACAACCTATATGTTTTTCGGCGGCGGACGTGTTTTTCCACACGTGAAACGCAAAATGCAAAAATGCGAAGCAAAATATTTGTCACAGTTAGATGATGACACTTCCACTCACGAAACATTGCGTTACAGCGACGGTTTTCATTCACGCCAAGCCGATTATTTAACACTTGAATCAGGCTATCCGCTTTATAAAAATTCATCTTGCGAATTTTTAGCACCGGGTGAAAAGTTTTTACCACGCTTTTTAGAAGAACTTGAAAAAGCCGAAAAATATATATTTATAGAATTTTTTATAATCGCCGAAGGCAAAATGTGGTCAAATATTTGTAACGTGCTTGAACGCAAAGCGGCACAGGGCGTAGAGGTAAAGGTAAGTTTTGACGACTTTGGTTCAATAAAACGTCAAAACAAAAATTTTATAAAACGCCTTAATAAAAAGGGTATAGAGGTTGCGGTATTTAACCGAATACGTCCTTCTATGGATATTTTTATGAACAACCGTAACCACCGTAAAATTGCCGTAATTGATGGCAAAGTTGCCGTAACAGGCGGACTTAATATTGCCGATGAATATATAAATAAATTAGAACGTTTCGGTTATTGGATGGACTGTGCCGTTATTATAAAAGGTGAAGCGGTTAAAAGTTTTTTGGCTATGTTTTGCAGTATGTGGCAGTTTACCACAGGTAAAAGCATAGATTTTAAATCGCACCTTTCACAAGAACAGGTGTTAGACAGCGGATTTTTGTTGCCGTATGCCGACGGTCCGCTTGATAAAAAATATCCCGCAGAAGAAATTTATATGCAGATACTCAATTCCGCACAGCGTTATGTTTACATTGCAACACCGTATCTTATAATAGATAATTCTATGAAAGACTGCTTGCGTCTTGCGGCAAAATCGGGTATAGATGTTCGTATAATTACACCTCACGTGCCTGACAAATGGTATGTTCACCCCGTAACGCAGTACAATTATTACGATTTGCTTGAAGCAGGGGTAAAAATATACGAATACACACCTGGGTTTATACATTCAAAGTTTTTTGTGTCAGACGACCGTGTAGCTACTGTAGGCACCGTTAATATGGATTACCGCAGTTTTATATTCCACTTTGAGTGCGGCGTTTGGATGTGCAATAATCAAACCGTGTTTGACATTAAAGAGCATTTTAACACTCTGCTTTTACAATGTGAGGAAATTACACTTACTAAACTTAAAAAGGATTCTGTTTTTGTAAAAATTAAAAGGGCGGTATTGCATCTTTTTGCACCGTTTATGTAATTTTTTATTGACATTTTTATAAAAATGTTAGATTATGTATTTATAAAATATTGGGAGGTATCACATTTATGAAAAAGTTTTTTAAATTTTTGGCAGGGCTTACTGCAATATTTTCGTCGGTGCTGGCGGCACTTGCGGTTTTTGACCGCTTAACGCAAAAAAACCGTATAAAAAATGGGTATCTTGAGTGTGAGGTTCCTCAAAGCGAAGAAGAACAGTAATTATTTTTGTTACACTATGATTTAAAACTAAAAGCAATGCAGAAAATTTCTGCATTGCTTTTAGTTTTTTATAGTATCTCATAATGCAACTGCTTATTTTTAATTAACTGTAATATCTGCAAACGCATATGAATACAATTAATTAAAAAGTATTTTTGGAGCGTGTAGATAAATGGAGCAAAAAATATTAAAAACAAGTGTAATGGGCATTGATACGGTATTCGGTGATTCGGCAGAACAACCCATAGATATAGAATTCACCCTGCCCGATTATTACGCCGATATATCTAAAATTTTAAAATGCTGCTCTGCGGCAAGAATTTCGTCAAAAAGTATCAACGGCAGCACACTTTCGGTAGAGGGTGCCGTAACCGTTACGCTTATATATTGCGGAACAGATAACTGCATAAGTTCTTACGAATACAGATACCCGTTTTCAAAAACTTTTGACAGCGGAATTAACACCGAAGGAACTGTGCTTTCGGCAAAAAGTAAGTGCGAATACATAAATTGCCGTGCCGTAACAGGCAGAAAGATAGACATTCACGGTGCGGCGGGCATATATGTTACACTCACACGCCGCAAAGTTACCGATGTAATATCCGACATAGATGACACCACCGTAGAACTTTTGCGTGGCAATATACCTGCAACCGTGCCTATGGGCTGTGCCGATAAATATTTGCTCATAGATGAAGAAATAGACTTAGGTGCCGCTCAACCCGATGTGCGTTGTCTTATACGTTACGGTTCAAATGTTACCGTAACCGACAACAAAATTTTGGCAGGCAAATCGGTGGTAAAGGGCGAACTTGCGGTTAATATTTTATATTCTTCCGAAAAAGGTGACCTGCAAACCGTAAAAACCGTAATACCGTTTAGTCAATTTATAGAAATAGACGGTCTTACCGATGAGTGTAATTGCGACACCCACGTATGCGTTGCCGACCTTGATATAAAACCGCGAATATCGGCAACGGGACAGAGCCGTTCGTTTTTGCTTTCGGCAAAGTTGCTTATAACAAGTGAGTGTTGTTGCAACAACGAAATAGGTGTAATTTTAGATGCATATTCAAGAAAATATCAAACCGATATAAATAAAAATAATGTTTCATTCGGTAATATTTGCGAAAATATAAATGATACCTTTAATTGTAAAAAGAATATTCAAATAGCCGAAAATTCGGTTGCGTCGGTTTCGGATATTTGGTGCGATACAAAAATTGACAATGTATCTTTTTGTGAAAAAACACTTACCGTGAACGGAAAGGTGATAACCTATATAATCGCTCAAAACGATGACGGACTGCCGCTGTTTTATGAAAATGCAATAGATTTTGAATATAAACATTCGGTAAGTTCTGCTTGTGATAATTTTAAATGCACGCCTAAAATATCGGTAGCAGAATGTAGTTACACTTTGCTTTCTGCTGAAAACATAGAAATAAGGGTAGACCTTAACATTAACGCCGGCGTTTATGAATGTACCGAAATTCCGCTTGTTACTGACCTTAAAATCAATAATTCGCAACCCTGTAAAAATTCAGAAAGTTCGGCAATGACGGTCTATTTTGCGGAAACAGGTGAACACGTGTGGGACATAGCACGAAAATATTTTGCACCGCTTGAAGAAATCAAGTTGATAAACGATATCGAAGAAGATGTTCTGACTTCCGATAGGGTACTACTTGTACCTAATTGATAAACTGCAGACCTTGTGCTTTTGGGTGCAAGGTCTGTAAATTTATGTAAAACACCCGTATTTTGTGTCGAAAACAGTCGAGTTTGAACGACCGCTTAAACTTGACAAGCATTTTAATATGGTGTAAAATGTATTGTATAGATTTAGATTTTATGCGGATGTGAGGATTGTGAAAAAAATTAACAGCAACTTTGCAAATCGTGGCAGAACTGTTAAAATATGTTTGTTTTTATATGATTTATTAGCGGTGAATTTATCATATATTCTTGCTCTTTGGTTGAGGTTTGACTGTCAGTTAAGTATGCTTATAAACGACTCGTACGAGTTTGTTAAGGCTTGGCTTATGTTTATACCTTTTAACACGGTATTTACCTTTATTGCTTTTGCTTATTTTAAACTTTACCGCAGCATTTGGTCTTTTGCAAGTTACCGTGAATTTTTTAATGTGGTCTACGCAACAGCGGTTTCGTTCTTGTTCCACGTTGTAGGCATTACGGCAATGCTCGGCATTGTTGATATAGATATTAACCGTATGCCGTTTACATATTATATTTTCGGCGGAATATTCCAATTTATAAGTGTTTTATTTGTGCGTTTTGCGAACCGATTTATATTGCTTGAACGCAGCAGACGTGAGGTTATGCGTGCTAAAAAGAATTCAAACATTATGTTGGTGGGTGCAGGTCAGGCAGGCAGAATGATATTGCACGATATGAACATTGCAACCGATTCTACCGACAAAGTAGTTTGTATGATTGATGATAACCCATATAAAACAGGCAAATTTATTGACGATGTGCTTATTGCGGGCAACCGTTACGATATACCGCAGTTGGTTCAAAAATATGATGTTGATAAAATCTATATAGCAATACCTTCGCTTTCACCTAAAGACCGTAAAGATATTGTTGAAATATGTCAAAAAACCGATTGCAAAGTTAAAATATTGCCCGACATTTTCAAACTTGAAGATAATCAGGTAAACAAGCAAAAATTGGTTGACGTTAACATTGAAGATTTATTAGGCCGTGACGCTATAAATGTTGATATGAGTGAAATATTTAACTTTTTGCAAGATAAAACTATTCTTGTAACGGGTGGCGGCGGTTCTATAGGCAGTGAACTTTGCCGTCAAATAGCATCTCATAATCCCAAGCAACTTGTTATTTTTGATATATACGAAAACAACGCTTACGATATAGAACAGGAACTGCGTGAAAATTACCCCGATTTAAACCTAGACGTTTTAATAGGTTCGGTGCGTGACAGTCGCAAAATTTTTGATGTTTTTGCACGCTATAAACCCGATGTGGTTTACCACGCTGCCGCACACAAACACGTGCCCCTTATGGAGCACAGCCCTTGTGAAGCCATAAAAAACAATGTTTTGGGCACATACAAAACGGCATTTTCGGCGGCACTTAACGGTTGCGAACGCTTTGTGCTTATAAGCACCGATAAGGCAGTTAACCCTACTAATATTATGGGGGCAAGCAAACGCCTTTGTGAAATGATTGTGCAGTCGTTTGACAAACTTATAAAAGAGGGTAAATTCGGTACATTGCAACCCCTTTACGAGCATGATGACAGCGAAGTAAACGAGCGTTTTATTAAAAATACCGAACAAATCAAAACCGAATTTGTTGCGGTGCGTTTCGGCAATGTTTTAGGCTCTAACGGTTCGGTTGTGCCTGTGTTTAAAAAGCAGATTGCCAAGGGCGGCCCCGTACGTGTTACACACCCCGACATTATACGTTATTTTATGACTATACCCGAAGCGGTAAGTCTTGTTTTGCAGGCAGGTACATATGCCGCAGGCGGAGAAATATTTGTGCTTGATATGGGTGCTCCTGTTAAAATTGATACTTTGGCAAGAAATCTTATACGCCTTTCGGGATTAAAACCCGATGTTGATATCAAAATTGAGTACACCGGTCTAAGACCCGGCGAAAAACTTTACGAAGAACGCCTTATGGAAACCGAGGGCTTGCGCACTACCCCGAATAAACTTATAAATATTTGCAATCCGACCGATTTTGATGCCGACAAACTTTTTGTTAACATTGAAAAATTAATGCACATTTGCTATGAAGAACCATATAAAGTTAAAGATTTTGTTGAGTCGATAGTGCCCACATATCACCCTGCAGGTGAACACGGCACAACCGAAAAAACGGCGGCTTATCGCGAACAGGTTGAGGCAATGGCAAAAGCGTAAGTTTTAAAAAACTTAATATTAAAAAATAACCACCTATTCAAGTAAAATGAATAGGTGGTTTTAATGTATAAATATTATTCAGGACGGTATTTTTTGCGTGGGGTGTAGGTTGTGTGCAAATCGTTATGTGCCCTATGACCGCCGAAACCGTCATACCATTCGCTGTAAAGTGCTTTTACAACGGGTGATTCGTGTGATTTACGCAACACACTTGCACTGTCGGCATCGTAAAGTGCTTTAGCACGAATTGCTTTAAGGTCAACTGTATCACGAACGCTTTGCGGTTGAATAGGTTGACCGCCGCCGTTTACACAACCGCCTGGGCAACCCATAATTTCAACAAAGGTCCAACCGTCAGGATTGCCGTCTTTCATACGATCCATAACAACTTTTGCGGCTGCGGCACCGCTTGCTACAGCAACCTTAACTTCCATATCACCGAGTTTTGCGGTTGCTTGTTTTAAGCCCTGTGTTCCGCGAACGGCAGCATATTCAATATCGGTGTTGTCTTTACCGCTTATCCAGTCATTTGCGGTTCTGAGTGCGGCTTCCATAACACCGCCCGTTGCACCGAATATAACTGCGGCACCTGTATCTTCTCCCAAAGGACTGTCGAAGTCTTCGTCGGGTAGGGCATTGAAGTTAAGACCTGCACGCTCTATCATACGTGCGAGTTCACGTGTGGTGATTGCTATATCAACATCGGGTACGCCTGCTGCTGATTGGTCTTCACGTCCTATTTCAAATTTTTTGGCTGTACACGGCATAACCGATACCGAAACTATATCGGCAGGGTCAATGCCTTCTTTATCTGCCCAATATGTTTTTATTACCGCACCTGCCATTTGTTGCGGTGATTTGCAACTTGAAAGATGTGCAAGCATATCGGGGTAATAAAATTCACAGAATTTTACCCAACCCGGTGAGCAAGAAGTAATCATAGGCAAAGTACCGCCGTTTTTAACACGGTCAATAAGTTCGTTTGCTTCTTCAACAATGGTAAGGTCGGCGGCAAAGTCAGTGTCGAACACCTTATTAAAACCAAGTCTACGTAATGCGGCTACCATTTTTCCCTCAACGTTAGTGCCAATCGGCATACCGAAACATTCGCCCAAAGTAGCACGTATAGACGGTGCTGTTTGAACAACAACTGTTTTGTTGGGGTCTGCCAAAGCGTCCCAAACTTTATCGGTGTCATCTTTTTCGGTAAGAGCACCTGTTGGGCAAACAGCGGTACATTGACCGCAAGAAATACACGGTGTGTTGTTGAGTGAAAGATTAAATGCCTGACCAATGTTTGTGTCAATACCACGGTCGTTTGCACCTATAACGCTTACGTATTGCTCGTTACAAACGGCAACACAGCGGCGGCAAAGAATACATTTGTTGTTATCTCTTACCAAATGGGGTGTGCTGTAATCAAGTTCGTAAGTGGGTTTAAAGCCTTCAAATGCACCCTCTTCTACGCCGTAATCACGGCACAGTTTTTGCAGTTCACAGTTTGTGGAACGTGCACACGAAAGGCACTTTTTGTCGTGTGTTGAAAGAATAAGTTCAAGGGTGGTTTTTCTTGATTTTTGAACCTTTTCGGAATTTGTAAGCACCTGCATACCCTCGCTTGCGGGGTAAACACATGCGGTAACCATTCTGAAACCTCTGCCTTCGTTAACCTCTACCATACAAATACGGCAAGCACCGATTTCATTTTTTTCTTTCATAAAGCAAAGGGTAGGAATTTCTATACCTGCTTTGCGGGCAGCCTCTAAAACTGTGGAGCCCTTTGGTACGGTAACATCTATACCGTTAATTTTTAAGTTAATCATATCCATTGTGTTGCGGCTCCTTTCTTATACCTTTTCTATAGCCTTAAATTTGCAGTTACCGATACATACACCGCACTTAATACATTTTGAAGTATCAATTTCGTAAGAGGGCAGTTTATGACCTTCGGCAACGTAGTCGGTTTTATTTAATGCACCGACAGGGCAATTTCTGGCACAAAGACCGCAACCGATACATTTATCTGCATCAATTTTAAAGGTAAGTAGGTCTTTACAAACACCGGCAGGGCATTTTTTGTCAACAACGTGGGCAACGTATTCTTCACGGAAGAATTTAAGTGTTGCAAGCACGGGGTTAGGTGCCGTTTGACCAAGACCGCAAAGTGAATTTTGCTTAATGTAGTAGCAAAGTTCTTCAAGGCGGTCAATGTCTTCAAGAGTGGCTTTGCCTTTTGTAATATTGTCAAGCATTTCAAGTAAACGCTTTGTTCCGACACGGCAAGGTGTACATTTACCGCAAGATTCATCAACCGTAAACTCAAGGAAGAATTTAGCCATATCAACCATACAGTTGTCTTCGTCCATAACTATAAGACCGCCCGAACCCATCATACAACCAATGGCTGTTAAGTTGTCGTAATCAACCTCGGTGTCAATAAGGCTTGCAGGAATACAACCGCCCGAAGGACCGCCTGTTTGTGCGGCTTTGAATTTTTTGCCATCTGGTATACCGCCGCCTATGTCTTCAATAATATGGCGGAGTGTTGTTCCCATAGGAATTTCAACAAGACCTGTGTGTTTGATTTTACCGCCTAAAGCAAAAACTTTAGTACCTTTTGATTTTTCGGTACCCATTGATGCAAACCAATCGGCACCATTTAAAATAATTTGAGGAATATTTGCAAATGTTTCAACGTTGTTTTCAACGGTGGGTGAGTTGTAAAGACCTTTAACTGCAGGGTAAGGCGGACGTGGGCGTGGTTCACCGCGGTTGCCTTCGATAGAGGTCATAAGTGCGGTTTCTTCACCGCAAACAAATGCACCTGCACCAAGACGAATTTGAAGGTCAAAATCAAATCCCGAACCGAATATATTTTCACCAAGCAAACCGTATTCATTTGCTTGATCAATCGCTTTTTGTAAACGTGCTACCGCGATAGGATATTCTGCACGAACATAAACGTAACCTTTGGTTGCACCTATGGCATAACCTGCAATGGTCATAGCCTCTATAATGCAATGTGGGTCGCCCTCAAGCACGGAACGGTCCATAAATGCACCGGGGTCACCCTCGTCGGCGTTACATACAACGTATTTTTGCGGTGCTTTGTTGGGTGCACAAAGTGACCATTTAAAGCCCGTCGGGAAACCGCCGCCGCCACGACCGCGAAGACCTGAATCGGTAACAACCTTAATAACTTCTTCGGGGGTCATTTCGGTTAGCACTTTGCCAAGAGCGGCATAGCCGTCCATAGCGATGTATTCTTCAATGTTTTCAGGGTCAATAACACCGCAGTTACGCAAAACTACACGGTTTTGTGATTTATAAAATACGGTGTCGTTAAGTGAAACGCTTGATGCATCAACCGTTTCTTCTGTACCTGTGTCGCTGTAAACCAAGCGTTCAACAGGTCTGCCTTTAAGCAGATGTTCTTCTACTATTTCTTTAACGTCATCGGTAGTAACACGGCTGTAAAAAGTGCCGTCGGGGTAGACTATAACAACGGGACCTAAAGCACAAAGACCAAAACAACCTGTTTGAACAAGTTTTACCTCTTCGGTAAGACCTGCGACTTCTATATTTTTTTCAAAAGCCTCTTGAATAGATTTACTGCCCGACGAGGTACAACCGGTACCGCCGCAAATAAGTACATGTGCACGAATCATACAAACAACCTCCAACTATTTGCTTGCGGCAAGTGTGTATTCTGTTACTACATTGCCGCCTTTAAGATGTTTTTCAACAACGGTTTTAACCTTGTCTGAAGTCATATTTACATAAATAACCTTTTCTTTGCCTGCCTCATAAACCTCTGCAATAGGTTCATATTGGCACATATCGGCACAACCTGTTTGTGTAACGGTAACGCTTTGTGCAAGACCGTTTTCATTTACCGCTTCTACAAATGCGTTAAGAACGTTGCGTGCCCCTGCCGCAATACCGCAGGTTGCCATACCTACAACAACACGTGTAGATTTTACACCATTGCGTATTGCAACTTTATCTTTCATTTTTTCTTTGATTTCGTTTAGTTCGGTCAAAGATTTCATAGTCTATTATCTTCCTTTCAGAACCGTATTTGTTTATCTAATAATGCAACAGTTTATACTGTTCGTTAAGATACTGTTTTACCCATACAATTACATCGTATGTGTTGAGCGGAACACAGCCTAAATGTTTTCGCAGTTTATGTGTGTCAAGCATAACTTGACCGCCTTTTGAATTATGCTTAAAAAGAAAATCAATATCGGGGTGCCCTTGTATTAGGGTGACAACCGTTTCTTTAATGTTGCCAAGCGGCGTAAAATCTATATGATTTTTTAAAAAAGTTGCGGTAACTTTTGTGCCGTGATTTTCTTTTTGTGTTGTTGATACAATTTTAATATTACCGCCGCTTTGCTCGGCTGCAAGTTTTAAAAGCGGAATACCAAGCCCTACGTTTCGGGTTTTGCGTGTTGTAAAAAAAGGATCGTAAACCTTTTTTAAAACGCCGTAACTCATACCGATGCCGTTGTCGGTTACCTCCAACGTGAGTGTGTTATCGGTTTCGGTAATGTTTATTTCTACAAGCGTGGCAGAGGCTTTAACCGAATTTTCGGCAATATCTAAAATGTTGAGTGAAAGTTCTTTCATTTTAAAATACCCGAAATATAAACCGCCACATCAAAACTGCTAAGTGCGGTAGAAAAAACGTTAATGCCTTTTTGCTTTGCCGTTTGTAACACTTCGTCACATAAGGTGACATTATCACACAACACTATGCACGATACATTTACAAGACTTGCTACTGCTATAACATTTATATTCGACATAACGGTAAGCCATAAATTATCGGGTTTTGCGTGTACCATAACCCAACTTAACAAATCACCGATGTAAACACCGTTTATTTCACGGTTTGGATTAGGGCAAGATAAAACTTTAAAATTATTTGCGTGTGCAAATTCGCTTACCGTCATATAAATCTTCCTTTTGCTTGTCAGTCGGAATATTTTGCAAGTATACCGTCTATATCGTCTACGGTGAGTCTGCCGTAAACTTCATCGTTAACCGTAAGAACGGGGGCTAAACCGCAAGCACCTATGCAACGGCACGCTGTAAGAGAAAATCTGCCGTCGGGTGTACATTCATCGGCACCTATGCCCAACTTTTCACTTAGTTTATCAAAAATATCGCCAGAACCTACAACGTAGCATGCGGTACCCAAACAAACTGAAATGTTGTATTTGCCTTTAGGTGAGAGTGAAAACTGTGCGTAAAAAGTGGCAACGCCGTAAACTTTTTCAAGCGAAACGCCCATACCTTCGGCTATCATTTCCTGAACCTCAAGCGGCAGGTAACCGTAGATATCTTGAGCCTTTTGCATAACTACCATAACGTTGCTTTTGTCGTGGCAGTTTTCGGCAATAACCGCTTTGAGTTGAGCCTCTTGTTCGGGCGTGCCGTTAAAGGGCAAGCGGCTGATTTTTTTCTTCATAAAAAATATCCTCCTTGCAAGTGCAGAATAATACATAAACAAAAAAACAATATAATATTGCTTTAATTGTAACGTTATACATTTTAACACATTTTTTACAATTTGAAAAGAGTTTTTTGTTAATTTTTTATCATTTTTTTGAAATAAGTTAAAAGTTTTTGTCAAAAATTCTTAAAAACGCACAAAAATAAGTCTTAGGTTGTGTAACCCAAGACTTATTAATTTGATTACTGTTCTTTCAAAGCACGCTCAAGCCAAGTAAAGCCTAAGTCGAGGGCGGCGAATAGATTATCTTTGGTGCTGTCTTTAGCGATGCGGTCTTTCATAGGTTTGTCGGTGTTGCTGTCAAGCAATTTAACCGATACTTTATCGGCAATATCAAGTTTGCCGCTTTTTTGTGAAGAAAGTATTTCAAAAAGCACAACGTATTTGTCGTTCATATCGCCATAATAAATTTGCTTGCCTTTGCGTACCAAAGGTTTGCCTTTATAGGTTAAAAAATTAGTTTCTGACATTTTTATTACTCCTAAAAATTATTCGGGCATTTCACCGTAAAGGTTAAATCTGAAAAGCATAGTTTCGTCATCTTTATTAGTGCAACGAACCCACGCCTCCTCAATTTCGGTGCTGGCTAAAATGGTGCTAAGGCCCAATATTTGACAAAGACGTGATTTAAGGTTGAGTGAGTCACCGTCATTTGTTTCAAGGTAAACATCGCCCTTGCACTTGTCTATAACTTTAATTAAATCTTCAAAGTCTACATTATGAAGTTGTATTTTTTCAAAATTCACAGTTAGTTACCTCCTATAATTATTCCTTATAGATTATAAACCATACATATAATT
>CAZUYL010000017.1:0-19808 GCA_964624945.1 uncultured Ruminococcus sp.
TTACCTTCCGTTCCAATGCGGCATACAGCGATTTCATTCGTGTAGAAGTAGACGGCAAAACGGTTGATGGAAAGAATTATACTGTAAAAGAAGGCAGTACAATCGTAACACTTAAAGTCGATTATGTGGCAACTCTTTCGGTAGGAGAACACACACTCGGTATCGTATCGCAAAGCGGTACTGCAACGACTACATTTACTGTAAATGCAAAGGTGGTAAATGACAATACATCACCTGCAACCGGTGATAACAGCCATATGGCACTTTGGTTTGCACTGCTCTTTGTCAGCGGTGGTCTGCTTACTGTAACAGGTGTTTGCGGTAAAAAGAAAAAGTATTCAGCAAAGTAAACGAATAACAAATAAATAATTTAAAAGCCAAGCACAAGGGCGGTGACGGTAATGATGAAGCCGCCAACCGTCCTTGTGTGCGTTATGGAAAGGGGTGAGTCCGATGGGCTAAAACCATGGAAACATTTATTAAAAACCCAGAATCAAATATTAGTGATATTCTATATCTGGATTTAGTTGCTTAAAACAAAAATCACCTTCCATAAATCAATTTTTTATGCGAGGTGATTTTTTATTCTAAAAACAGTGTGTGGAGTTGGTGTGGAGTTAATAAAAAAACAAACAGTAAGTTTTTAAAAACCTACTGTTTATGCTGGCTGGGGAATAAGGATTTTTCCACACGCTTCGTGTGCTATCGCCTTGCTTTGCTCGTTGCCCACGGGCTTTGCGACCATTCACCGAAAGGTCGCAATTTTCCGCAATGGCAAACCGCCCTTGTTCGAATCCCCTCTCGTTTTCATTAAAAAATTAAAAACACCGACCGCAAAAGTCAGTGCTTTCATTTTTGGCTGGGGAATAGGGATTCGAACCCCAACAAACAGAGTCAGAGTCTGTCGTGCTACCGTTACACAATTCCCCAATATTCAATTAAGCAATAACTATTATATAACTTTTTCAAAATAAGTCAAGAATTTTTTGATATTTTTTGCAACTTTATTTGTAAAAGCCTACGGGTTTATGAGCAATTTAAAAAAATACGGTGCGGTAACAAAGGCAAAGTGCGGTTTCGAGATATAAACCGCACTTTGTTGTATATTATATTGTTGTATAAAGAATTTCGGCTGAACCGCAAAGACGTGTCTTAAGTTTTGCGGGTATAAAAAGGCTATCACCTTTTTTTAGTTTCATCATACCGCCTGTATACGAAAGTGCAACCTCGCCCGAAAGAATTAAAAGTGAAACAAAACTGTCGTTATCGTAAACACCTACATTACCGTTAAGATTTACAAGTTGGGTTTTAAAATAATTGCAACTTGCAAGTTCACGAACCGTACCGAACGGATAAAGCGTAATATCGCCTACTGCACCGTAAGGTTCGGTAGGTTTTGTTGTGTTGGTAACCTCTACCGCCTGCTTTATATGCAGTTGACGCGGTTTGCCGTCGGCACCAAGTCTGCCGTAATCCGAAATGCGATATGTAGTATTTGAATTTTGCTGTACTTCGGCAATAAGAATACCTTTACCTATGGCGTGCATTGTGCCTGAATTAATAAAAAATACATCACCTTTTTTAACAGGAACATAGTTACACACAGCCGATAAATCGTTGTTTTTTACACGTTCTGTAAATTCGCTTTTAGAAATATCTTTATTAAAACCGTATATAAGTTGGGCACCCTCGTCACAATCAACTACGTACCACATCTCTGTTTTACCGTATTCACCCTCGTTTTTGAGTGCGTATTTATCATCGGGGTGCACTTGAATAGACAATCGGTCTTTAGCGTCTATCAATTTTATAAGAATAGGAAAATATTCAAACCCGTAGGCGTTTTTACCGAGTGCGGCTTTACCCCAATTATTTAAAACTTCTTGTAACGTGCAACCTGCAAATTCACCGTTTTTTACAATGCTGTTGCCGTCTTTATGGCAAGAAAGCATCCACGCCTCTGCCGTTTTATCGCTATCGGACTCAAAACCGAATTCTTCTGTTAAGCGTTTTCCGCCCCACAAATAATCTTTTAAAGGTGCTTTTAAAAGCAACGGATACATACCATATAACCCCCACATCTTTTTTATTAATTATAACACTATATTTTAGACTGTTCAAGTAGAGATTACGGGTATAAAAATAAAAAATTTTTTAACGTTTTATTTTACACAATTATTTTATTCATATTATTTATGCATACTGAGTTTTCCCACTTATTAACCGAGTTTTCCACCGAAATAAAGTCGAAAAATGGCAGTAAATTGCCATTTCACATAAAAAACGGTGAATTACTCGGTGGATAATGTGAAAAACTTTTAAGGTTGACTTAGTTTACATAATGCAAAAAAATGCATTATTTTTCACCCTAAAAGTAACTAAATTGTAACTTGATTTTTCAAAAGTTTATGCAAGTATATACAAAAGTGCCAAAATTAACAAAGTATCGCATTGCTCTTCTGTTAAAATTATTATCAAACCTAAAATTACAAGTGTGTCAAGCGGAATATTTATTCCTTTTTTTATGTTACCGTGTTCGTTTTGCGGGTTATGTATAGGCGTATCGGTTTTTGCATAGGTTGATTTTTTATTCATATTAAGCAATTCTTCAATAGCGTGTTGTTTATCGTTTTGAAAATTTTGCATATAACCCCCGCCAAAATGTCAAAATTCAAAAATACCGCTTTCGCGAAGCAACGGCAACATATCTAGAATTTTTAAAAGTTTTATTGCCGTATCAACCTTTTCACGCCGCGGTGCACTTAAATGCGGCTTTAAGGCGGTTAAAAGATTAGAGCGACTGTCATTAGTAGTTTTTTTAAGTTGCGTAAGCACTGACATTATTTTTGTGATTTGTGCCGCATCAAAGCCGCTGTCATTTGTGTCGCTATCCGACTTTTTTGGTTCGTTTTGTACCTGGTCACCCATTAAATCTTCTGCCATACGGCGTACCTGATTTAAACTTTCGGGGTCATTTAACAGTTCGGCAAGTTTTTCTGCTATATCATCCATTATTGTTTTCACCTAAAATTTTCATTAATTTTTTTGCCGCATCGCTGTTTAAAACCTGTTTTAGTTTATTTTTATCACTTAGCAAAGCGTCAATTTTTTTGCGTTCCTCTTCATCTAATTTAGACATTAAAGCCTTTTTATCTCCTCGGCGTGCGGCATCAAGTGTTGCTTTATCTATTTTGTTAAAATTATTATTCATTGCTTTTCCCCCAAAATTAAAGTATTATATATGTATATTTATGTTCAAGACAGGTGATTTTATGCGAATAACGGTAATATCAGATTCACACGGAAACGGAAGTATTGTAGACAGAATTATCCGCAACGAAACGCAATCGCAAACGGTAATATTTTTAGGCGATGTTACGTCGGATATAGAGGATTTAACATATGAATATACCGACAAGAAATTTTACATTGTAAGCGGTAACTGTGACCGATTTTCAAGTTATGCGTATACTTCGGTTGTAAATATAGCCAACACCGATATTTTTATAACGCATGGCCATACGCTTAACGTTAAATACGGACTTACCTCGCTAAAAAGGGCGGCTATGCAATCAAACTGCAAAATCGCACTATACGGGCATACGCATATACCTAATATAACCTATGAAGACGGTTTGTACATTGTTAATCCGGGTTCGTGTGCACGTTCAAGAGAGGGCGGCAACAGTTACGCCGCTATAGATATACGTGAAAACGGTATATTACCTTCGATTATTCATTTATAATTCTTAAATTTTACAGAACAAAAAAGAGGACGTTTTTTTACAAAACGTCCTCTAAAATTATTTGTTATTCGTTTTAATTACTTAGAATAAACTTTTTTAGCAGAAAAGCCCAATGCCATAACCGAAAGCATAATAACAGTAAAATAAACACCTGTTACATCAGCAGTTTTAGGTGCAGCGTCAGATTTATCGGTAACACTTGCAGCGGCAGGGTTAGTAATAACGCCGTCATAGTTAGCACAAACAATAACTGTTGCATTGAGTTTAAGTGTGATTTCCTCGGTTTTGAGTGAACCGCTTACTATTTCATAAGCAGAAGCATCAGCGGCAGTAGCGTCAGCATTGTAAATGCTCCAACTGTCAAACTTACCGTACTGTGTGCTTGCTTTAAAGGTTATTACTGTACCTTTGTCAACGGTGTACTGTGTGTCAACGGTCTGTACGGGGTTGGTTGCAGTAGCCTTTCTGATTGTAACAACAATCTTTTCGTTTGCAACGGGGCTTTCTGATGCAAATGCAGTTACAGAAAGACAGCAGATCATAAGAACGCTGAGTAATAATGCTATAATTTTTTTCATCTTAATACCTCCACATGTAATAAGTATAAGTATACAAGTGCTATTATAATCCATAAATTTCAAAATGTAAATAGTTTTTTTAAAAAATTTTATTCTTTGCTTGAATGATACCCTATTTTGTGGTAAACTCTATAGTGAATTTTCATATATATTATATTAAGGAGCAACATTGTGGATTTAAAACAAGAAATAAACCGCCGTCGAACTTTTGCGATTATTTCGCACCCTGACGCAGGTAAAACCACTCTTACAGAAAAATTATTGCTTTACGGAGGTGCAATTCAAACCGCAGGTTCCGTAAAAGGCAAAGCAACCGCAAAACACGCCGTTTCGGACTGGATGGAACTTGAAAAACAACGCGGTATTTCAATTACATCTTCGGTTATGCAGTTTGAATATAACGGATATTGTATAAATATTCTTGACACCCCCGGTCACCAAGACTTCTCTGAAGACACCTACCGCACACTTATGGCAGCTGACAGTGTTGTTATGGTTATTGACGCCGCAAAAGGTATTGAACCGCAAACACGAAAACTTTTTAAAGTTACCGCTATGCGTAACATACCTATTTTTACATTTATAAACAAACTTGACCGTGAGGCACGTGACCCATTTGAACTTTTAGACCAACTCGAAAAAGAATTCGGCATAGGTACCTATCCTATTAACTGGCCTATAGGTTGCGGTGCTGATTTCAAAGGTGTTTTCGACCGCGATAAACGTCAAATTTTAACCTTTAATGAATTCCACCGCGGGCAAGATAAACTTCAGGCTATTGAATGTGACATAACCGATACCGAAAAATTAGACGAACTTATAGGTGAATATTCACGCCGTGACCTTGTAGACCAAATCGAACTACTTGACGGTGCAAGTTTTGATTTTGACCTTGAAAAAGTGCGTTGCGGTAAACTTACACCTGTATTTTTCGGTTCGGCTCTTACAAACTTTGGTGTAGAGCCGTTTCTTGAAAACTTTTTAAAAATGACAACCGCTCCCCTTGCACGCAACACTAAAGAGGGTGAAGTTATACCCGAAAGCGAAGATTTTTCGGCATTTGTGTTTAAAATTCAGGCAAATATGAATAAAGCACACCGTGACCGTATGACCTTTATGCGTATATGTTCGGGTAAATTTGAACGTGATAAAGAATATTATCATATTCAGGGCAAAAAAAGTTTACGCCTTTCACAACCGCAACAACTTATGGCAGATAACCGCCAAATTGTAAATGAAGCCTACGCAGGCGACATTATAGGCGTTTTTGATCCGGGTATTTTTTCAATAGGTGATACCGTTTGCTCACCGAAACATAAGGTGGAATTTGAGGGTATACCCACTTTTGCACCCGAACATTTTGCGGTGATTGAACACAAAGACAGCCTTAAACGTAAACAGTTTGTAAAGGGTGTTGAGCAGATAGCACAAGAGGGTGCAATACAAATTTTCCACGAACCTAACACAGGTATGGAACGTGTTATAGTGGGTGTTGTAGGCGTTTTGCAGTTTGAAGTGCTTGAACATCGCCTTAAAAACGAATACAATGTTGATGTTATACGCACCAATATGCCGTATCAGTTTATACGTTGGATAGGCAACACCGACATTGACGTAAGCAAGTTAAACCTTACATCCGACACAAAATGGGTTCAAGATTTTAAGGGTAACAATCTGCTCATTTTTACAAGTGAGTGGAACATCAACTGGGCTATTGAAAAAAATGAAAATCTTATACTTGAAGAATTCAGCAAAAATTAAGGTGATATTATGAACATCGCGGTAATAACAGGTGCATCGTCAGGTCTTGGTGCAGAGTACACAAAGGCAGTTTATAACACACGTGTTGGTCTTGATGAAATTTGGATAATCGCCCGCCGTTTTGACAGATTACAGGCTTTACAGCAAAAACTCGGCAGCACGATAATTCCCATTCAACTTGATTTAGCAGATGATGGGGCTACCGAAAAATACACGGCACTTTTAAAAGAAAAAAACGCAACCGTAAAATTGCTCATCAACAATGCGGGTTTTGGCAAACTCGGTAATTTTGATGAATTGTCCGAAAAAGAAAATGTTGGTATGGTTCGCCTTAACTGTGAGGCACTTACGGCAATAACTTCGGCAACATTGCCTTTTATGAACGAAGACAGCGAAATAATAAATACCTGCTCAATAGCATCTTTTGCACCCAATACACGTATGGCTGTCTATTCTTCAACAAAAGCATATGTTATGAGTTTGTCGAGAGCCCTACGCATTGAATTAAAGCCACGTAAAATCAATGTGCTCGCCGTATGTCCGGGTCCTATGGACACCGAATTTTTAGCCGTTGCCAATATTCCGAAAGGGGCAAGTCACACTTTTGATACATTGCCCCGTGTAAACGCACAAACAATGGCGAAAAAATCGCTTATAGCATCAAAAAAAGGCAAGGCTGTTTACACCAATAAACTGTTTTACAAATTTTACCGCTTTATTGCAAAAATTTTACCGCATAGCATTGTTATGAAAATGTGCGGAACCTAATATTCTAAAGTTATCAAAAACAGGCAGTCGCTACGTGACTGCCTGTTTTTTACGCTTTATCTGTTTCTATCCAAAAAGTTACACCGTTTTCGGTGTTATAGACACCGCAACTGCTGCCGTGCATATTCATAACCGCTTGAACTATTGAAAGTCCCAAACCGAAACGGGTGTTATCTCGCTTGTGGGAATTATCACCACGGTAAAAACTTTGCCATATATACGGCATTTTTTCGGGCGGCACATAACTGCCCGTGTTATTTACACAAACTCTGAGTTTATCGCCGTTGTCTTCGGCAAAAACGGTTACTGTTCCGCCCTGATTTACGTGCGATTTAGCATTTTCAAGATACGCCGTAAGCGATTGTTCAATCAACATTTGATCGGCAAAAACTTTAGTTCCCGATTTTACGGTACTTGTGGCGGTTATATCGGTTTTATCGAATATACGTTCAACCAATGTGTTTGACATATCGGCTATATCAAAGTCGGTTTTTTGGGCCGTAAGTTGCCCCGATTCATATTTTGAAAGTTCTAATATGCTCAACACAAGTTGGTTCATACGGCAACTTTCATCAATTATGGTGTTGCAATATTTTTCTCGGCTTTCGGCGTTGATATTAAGTTTAAGCCCTTCAGCGTAGCCGCTTATTATTGAAATAGGAGTTTTAAGTTCGTGCGAAACATTTGCCACAAATGTTTTTCGCATTTTGTCAAGTTGACGTTCAAGTTCGATTTCATCAATAAGTTTTGCGTTGGTTGATTTTAAATTTTCAAGCGTAGCGGAAAGCGAATTTGACATTTCGTTAACCGACATTGCAAGTTGACCTATTTCATCGGTACGGGTAACGTTTATTTTTCGGTCAAAATTTAAATTTGCCATATCACGTGTGATTATATTCATTTCGGCAATAGGCTTAGAAAAACGTTTTGCAAAAATTACAACCCATACAATAGAACCCAAAAGGCACAACGCCGCTATTACGGTTATAAATTCGTTAGCCGCTTTAGCCGATGACACTATCAACTGTTTTTGAACCTTAATTTCGGCATAATAATTTGTGTCAATACGTTTTCGGCAGAGCATATATTCATCACCCGAAAAGCGTTTTGTTGCCTCCTCGTAAACGGTGCCGTCGGAATATATTTTACTTTTGGTAACAAGCAGGTCTTCGTGCATCATATTAAAACCCGTATGCCCCTCAATAAAAAAGTCCATCATTTGTGAACCGTGGGTGGTGTATTTTATTTTGCCGTATACATCGTAAATTTCAACATCAAAGTTGTAATTTTCGCTTATATCGGTCAATGTTTCGGATACGGTTGCCGTATCGTTTATATTAATTTTTGAAACCTTATCAATTTGATTTAAAAGTTCATCTTTTTGCCGCATACAAAAAAACTTTGAAAGCAGGGTTGAGTTGCACAGCATAAGCACGGCAACAAAAACGGCAAAAATTAAGACTATTTGAACAAAAACGTTAAACCAAAGTTTGTTTTTAAGACTTAACGTTTTTTCTTTAAACTTCAAGTTTATACCCCATTCCGTAAACCGTTTTTAAATGTGCCGCTCCAAACAGACCTAACTTTGTACGCAAGCGTGCTATATGTGAGTCTACGGTTCGCTCGTCACCGTAATAATCATACCCCCAAACACTGTTTAGCAGTTGGTCACGTGACAGCACCCTGCCTGCGTTGTCCGACAAAACGCAAAGCAACTCAAACTCTTTAAGGGTTAGTTCTATAGCGGTGCCATCTACGGTTACTGTGTAAGCATCACGGTCAATTTTTAAACCCTTTGTATCGGTAGGCGTATTATATTTTTCGGTGTCGCTGAGTTTTAAAAGTGCCTCCACCCTTTTTACAAGAACGGCAGGCGAAAAAGGTTTTGTTACGTATTCATCAATGCCTGCTTCAAAACCCTCAAGCATATCAAATTCTTCACTTCGGGCAGAAAGCATAATGATTGGCATATTTGAAAATTTACGTATTTCACGTGTTAAAGCCCAGCCGTCAAGCAAAGGCATCATAATATCAACAATGCAAAGGTCAATATTGCCATTTTGTGCTTTTTTAAGGGCATCTTCACCATCAAAAGCGGTAACGGTTTTATAACCGCTGTTTTCTAAAAAATCGCCGATAAGCGTTACTATACGCTCTTCGTCATCGGCTATAAGAATAGTTTTTTCGCTCATTCACAATCACCCTTTATAACCTAAACCAAAAATTTAATAAATTTATAAAGTTTCTGTAAACAGTTTAACATAAACTTAATAAAAAGTAAATTAAAACAACTTGTATTAGAGCCGAATATATGTTAAAATACTTTATATATTTTATATAAGGAGTAGTGTGCCTTGTCATTTCCACTTGAAAACATAAGAAATTTTTGTATAGTAGCACATATTGATCACGGTAAATCAACCCTTGCCGACCGTTTGCTTGAACTTACGCAGTCGGTAGCAGAACGTGATATGGAAGAACAAATACTTGACAGTATGGATCTTGAACGTGAACGTGGCATAACAATAAAAGCCCATGCGGTAACACTTTATTATAATGCCGCCGACGGCAAAGAATATGAACTCAATCTTATTGACACACCGGGGCATGTAGACTTTAACTATGAAGTTTCACGCTCGCTTGCGGCTTGTGAGGGTGCAATTTTGGTAGTAGATGCTTCACAGGGTATTGAGGCTCAAACCCTTGCAAACACCTATCTTGCTGTTGACCACGGTCTTGAAATTTTACCCGTTATCAACAAGATTGATTTGCCCTCTGCCGAACCTGACAGAATTAAAGCCGAAATAGAAGATGTAATCGGCATACCTGCCGATGAAGCACCGCTTATATCGGCAAAAACAGGCATAAATGTTGAACAGGTTTTAGAACTTATTGTAAACGGCGTACCTGCACCGCAGGGTGATCGCACCGCACCGCTTAAAGCACTTATTTTTGACTCTTATTACGACGCTTATAAGGGTGTTATTGTGTATTTCCGCGTTGTATCGGGCAGTATAAAAACAGGTGACAAAATTAAAATGATGGCAACAGGTGCCGAATTTGACGTTGTTGAACTCGGTCGCAAACGTGCCACCGCTTATGAAACCTGCGACTGTTTAGAAGCAGGCGAAGTTGGTTACCTTTCGGCATCTATAAAAACCGTAAGTGAAGCACGTGTCGGTGACACAATAACCCATACCGAAAATTCGGCTGCTGAGGCACTGCCGGGTTACCGTGCGGCAAAACCCGTTGTGTTTTGCGGTATATACCCTGCCGACGGTGCAAAATATCCCGATTTGCGTGAAGCACTCGAAAAACTGCAACTCAACGATGCATCGCTCTTGTTTGAACCCGAAACATCGCAAGCGTTAGGCTTTGGTTTCAGATGCGGATTTTTGGGTCTTTTGCATATGGAAATTTTGGAAGAACGTTTAGAGCGTGAGTATAATCTTGATATTATTACAACTGCTCCGAGTGTACAATACGAATTTGTGTTGACAAACGGTGAGCGAGTATTTGTAGATAACCCTACAAATTACCCCGACCCTGCAACTATTGCCGAAGCACTTGAGCCTGTTGCAAATGTTCATATTTATTCACCGAGTGATTATGTAGGCACCATTATGCAACTTTGTGAAGATCGCCGCGGTGATTACAAAGATATGAAATATATGGGTGACCGTGTAGATATTCACTATGTTATGCCTATGGGTGAAATTGTATATGACTTTTTTGACGCCTTAAAATCACGCACTAAAGGATACGCAAGTTACGACTACGAACCTGCAGGTTATCAAAAATCGGAACTTGTTAAACTTGATGTAATGCTTGCAGGCGACACGGTTGATGCACTTTCATTTATAGTGCATACATCAAATTCATACACACGTGCACGCCGTATAGCCGAAAAATTAAAAGAATATATACCGAGACAGTTGTTTGAAGTGCCCGTTCAGGTAGCAGTAGGCGGAAAAATCATCGCCCGTGAAACAGTTAAGGCTATGCGTAAAGACGTTCTTGCAAAATGCTACGGCGGTGACATTACACGTAAAAAGAAATTGCTTGAAAAACAAAAAGAAGGTAAAAAGAAAATGCGTCGCTTAGGCTCGGTAGAAGTGCCTAAAGATGCGTTTATGGCGGTTCTTAAACTTGATGAATAATATTCAATTTAAAAATCTTGATATGTCTGCCGATATATTCGGTCAAGACGGTTTAAATTAACAATTTATTGCTTTTCGGGAGGCTTTTTTATGGATTTTAAACAGTTTTTCAGTCAGTTAAACGGCAAAAAAATCGCTATGTGCGGAATCGGTATAAGCAACACTCCACTCATAATGCGTTTTTTAGAGCAAGGTGCACGTGTTATTGCGTGTGACCGCCGTGAAAGAGAACAAATCGGCAAAATTGCCGACGAATTAGAATCGGCAGGTGCCGAACTTAAACTCGGCGAAGGTTATTTAGACAACTTAGAAGTTGATATAATTTTCAGAACACCCGGTATGAACTTTTATTTGCCCGAACTTGAAAAAGCACGCAAACGCGGTATTGCCGTTACAAGTGAAATGGAAGTATTTTTTGACCTTTGCCCTGCAACCATTTTTGCGGTCACCGGTTCCGACGGCAAAACCACAACCACCACACTTATTGCCAAAATGCTTGAAGCCGAAGGCAAGCGTGTATTTGTGGGCGGCAATATAGGAACTCCCCTATTGCCTGAAATTGAAAACATTACCGCTGATGATTTTGTTGTAGCCGAACTTTCTTCATTCCAACTTATATCTATGCGTAAAAGCCCCGATATTGCCGTTGTTACAAACGTGGCACCCAATCACCTTGATGTGCATAAAGATATGGACGAATACGTTCAAGCCAAAAAGAATATTTTATTGCACCAAAACGCCTTTTCACGCACAGTTCTCAACCGTGATAACGATATAACCGAAAGTTTCAGAAAAGATGTCAGAGGTCAAAGTTTAGGCTTTAGTATGACACGTCGCCTTAATAACGGTGCGTGGCTTGACCGCGACGGTGTACTTCATATGGCGTACCGCGGTATTGATGTTCCCGTTATTGACCGCAAAGATATAACCGTACTCGGTGACCACAACGTAGAAAATTATCTTACCGCTATTGCGGCTGTTTGGGGTTATGTCGGCGTTGACAATATTTGCAAGGTTGCACGCGAATTCACAGGTGTTGAACACAGAATTGAATTTGTACGTGAAGTAAACGGCGTAAAATACTACAACGATTCTATTGCTTCAAGTCCTACACGCACTATTGCAGGGCTTAAAGCATTTGACCGCAAGGTTATTCTTATTGCAGGCGGTTATGATAAACATATACCGTTTGAACCGCTTATGCCCTATCTTGTAGAAAAGGTAAAAACACTTTACCTTTGCGGTGACACCGCCGACAAAATAGAAAATTGTTTGCGTAATTATGACGGTTACAATGCCACCCCCGAAATTATAAGGGTTAAAAACATTGAAGAGGCAGTAGCCCACGCACACAAAACCGCTACCAACGGCGATATTGTAACCTTAAGCCCTGCTTGTGCAAGTTTTGATGCTTATCCTAACTTTGCGGCACGTGGCAATCACTTTAAAAAATTGGTGAATGAACTGTAATGAACATTAAAGAAACCCTATTTAAACTTTCAAACGCAGTAAGCATAGGCAACGTTACCGATGCCGCTGATATTGCGTATGATATACTTTCAAAATATGCCGACACAAAACAGTACGGCAACAACGTAATAGGTAAAATGTGCGGCAAAGGCGACACTACACTTATGTTTGAAGCCCACATTGACGAGGTTGGATTTACCGTTACCGACATTGACTCTAACGGATTTTTAACCGTAAAAAATTGCGGCGGCATAGATTTTCGTATGTTGCCTGCACGTCAGGTTGATATACACGGCACAAAAACCGTAAGAGGTGTATTTTGCTCTACACCGCCTCACCTTTCAAACGGCAGCAAAGAATACGACGATATTTCCGCTATAAAAATTGATACACTTTTGGGTGAAAATGCCGCCGATGTAATATCGCTTGGCGATTACGTAACCTTTAGCACAAAATGTTGCGAACTTTCAAACAACCGTGTTACAGGCAAAAGTTTTGACAACCGTGCAGGTGTTGTTTGTCTGCTTGAATTAGCCGAAAGATTAAGCGGTAAAGATTTACCATTTAATGTTGTTTTCGCTTTTACCGATGCCGAAGAATTAGGTCTTAGAGGGGCTAAAACAACAACTTTTGATATTACACCCGACAAGTCGATTGTAATTGACACATCATTTGGCAATGCACCCGATGTATCCGATTTAGATTGCGGAAAATTATCACAAGGAGCTATGATAGGTCTATCACCCGTGCTTGATAAAGGCATTTCAAAAGAGTTAATCGCTTGTGCCAACGGCAATAAATTGCTTTATCAAACCGAGGTTATGGGCAGTCGCACAGGCACCAACGCCGATGTTGTATCACTCAACAAATGCGGTGTTAAAACAGGACTTGTGTCTATACCCATACGCAATATGCACACCGATGTTGAAGTTCTTGATATTGCCGATATTGAAAATGTTTGCGACCTGCTTACCGCATACGTTTTAAAAGGAGGAAAAACCGAATGACCGAACTTTTAAAACAACTTTGCTTGCTTGACGGCACTTCGGGTGATGAGGGTGCCGTGCGTGAATTCGTAATTTCTCAAATTAAAGATTATTGCGAATATAAAACAGATAATTTAGGCAACATTATTGCCTTTAAAAAGGGTAAAAAAACTCCCAACAAAAAAATTATTATAGATGCTCACCTTGACGAAGTAGGTCTTATTATAACCCACATTGAAAAGAACGGTTTTTTGCGTTTTAAAACCGTTGGCGGAATAGATACCGCCGCTTTACTGTTCCGTAAAGTGCTTATCAACGGTTGCGTTACAGGTGTTATCGGCGGAAAGCCCATACATTTGTGCGACGGTGACCAACGCAAAAAATTGCCCGATGTCGATAGCCTTTATATTGATATCGGTGTCGACTCTATTGAAGCGGCACAAAAACTTTTAAGTGTTGGCGACTGTGCTGTTATGTGCAGCGATTTTACCGTGTCGGGCAATAAAATTCTTGCCAAAGCACTTGATGACCGTGTAGGCTGTGCCGTTTTGATAAATCTTTTAACTAAAGACAGTGAATATGATTTTTATGCATCGTTCTCGGTTCAGGAAGAGGTAGGTCTCAGAGGTGCTAAAACGGTGGCTTATTCGGTTAATCCCGATGCGGCAATAGTTATTGACGGCACAACCGCCGCCGACATTGCCGATGTGCCCGAAAGCAAAAAAGTTTGCCGTCAAAATAAGGGTGCCGTTGTTTCTTTTATGGACAACGCAACCGTTTACGACCGCGAATACTATAATGCCGCTTTAAACAGCGAAATACCTGCACAAAGCAAATGTGCAGTAGCGGGCGGCAACAATTCGGGTGCTTTTCATTTAAGCCGAAACGGTGTTCGCACATTGGCTCTTTCGGTGCCCTGCCGTTATATACACACTTCGGGTTCAGTTGCCGATATGCGTGATATTATCGCCGTGCGTGACCTTACACAATATATGATAAACAAAATTGCAAGCGGTGAAATATGATTTCGCTTGTAAAAGAAATACCAAAATTATTTTTAAATACCGCCGAAGCGATAAAAATTAACTGCACCTATACCCTTTACGGTGACATTGCACTTTTTTGGCTGCAAAACAACAGTGATGCCGTAATTTCTATGCTTGACGGCAATATGGTAATTTACAACAAAAATGCCGATACTCTTGAACTGCGTGAGTTTATAAAGGTTATATCTCCGCTTTCGGTTTTTTCAGATTTTGACACGTTAAATTCACTTTTCGGTGATGATTTTCACTCAGTATCAGTAATGAAAAGTGATTACCGTTTTAAATGTGATACGCCGTCAAACACACTCGGCAGCAAAGAAATATACACCCTACTCAATGTTCAGGGTTTACAACTGCCCCCTTACGAACATTTTGCGGTGGATTTTTGCCGTAGATTAAATCACGGTCAATTAAAATATTTTGCACTTGAAAATATTTGTGCCGCAGTAGGTTTGTGTGACGGCAACTCCGTGCTTATAAACGGTATTGCATCGCACAAAAAAGGGTACGGTTCGCTTGCTTTAAGCGGATTATTGTCACAATATACACTGCCTGCCATTGCGGTTTGTGAAAAAAATATAATGCCGTTTTATTTAAAAAACTCTTTTTCTTGCATTTATACGGCTGGCTATTGGAGGAAGAACCATTGAATTACTTTAAATTTGACGAACAACTCGAAAAATACGGTCAACTTGCCGAACAAAAGGCAAAAAACCGTTTTGATGAAATTGACAGCATTACCGAATACAATCAAACCAAAGTGCTAAACGCATTTATTAAAAACCGCGTAAGCGAAATGCACTTAGGCGTTTCAACAGGTTACGGTTACGGTGATATAGGCCGTGATACTTTAGACCGTGTTTTTGCCGATTGTGTCGGTGCCGAAGATGCCATAATTCGCCACAGTTTTGCATCGGGTACAAGCACACTAACGGTAGCCCTTTTCGGCATTTTGCGTCCCGGTGATAAGGTTCTTGTGCTAACAGGCAGACCTTACGACACAAT
This sequence comes from uncultured Ruminococcus sp., assembly GCA_964624945.1. Classification (GTDB taxonomy): domain Bacteria; phylum Bacillota; class Clostridia; order Oscillospirales; family Acutalibacteraceae; genus UBA737. The sequence continues at coordinate 15,521 of CAZUYL010000017.1, forward strand.
AATCGGTGTTTTTGGTTTTGAAGGCCATACCGACGGCTCACTTGCCGATTTTGGTGTAGAATACAATCAAATCGACCTTCTGCCCGACGGCACGCCCGACCTAAACGCAATACGTGCTGAACTTTCTTGGGGTAACTATAAAATGGCATACATACAACGCTCACGCGGTTACAGTTTACGCCCCAGCCTTACTATAGAAAAAATTGAAGAACTTTGCCGTGCTGTACGTGAAACTTCACCCGACACCGTTATTATGGTAGACAACTGTTACGGTGAATTTGTTGAAACGCTTGAACCTACACAGGTAGGTGCCGATTTAATGGCAGGTTCACTTATTAAAAACGCAGGCGGCGGTATTGCCGCTTCGGGCGGATATATTGCAGGCAAAACAAAGTACGTAGAAATGTGTGCAGGCAGAATGACTGCCCCCGGTGTAGGCCGTGAAGTTGGTGCATCGCTCGGTCACAACCGCGAACTTTATATGGGGCTTTTTGCCGCTCCGCACACAACGGGCGAAGCACTTAAAACCGCTGTTTTTGCATCGGCATTATTAGAACTTGCAGGTTACACGGTATCGCCCACTTGTGATGAAAAACGCGGTGATATTATTCAAACCGTAATATTAAACAAACCCGAAGCATTAATCGCTTTTTGCCGTGGTATGCAATCGGGTGCACCGGTTGACTCGTTTGTTGTTCCCGAACCGTCTGATATGCCCGGCTATGATGACAAGGTAATTATGGCGGCAGGTGCATTTACATTGGGTTCTTCAATAGAACTTTCTGCCGATGCACCGCTTAGACCCCCCTATGCCGCTTGGATGCAGGGCGGACTTAACTACCATAGTGCAAAAACAGGCATATTGCTTGCGGTTCAAAGTATGATTAAAGAAAATGCATTGAAGTTAAAAGATATAAAATAAAAGGGACTGAAAATTTTGAAAAAAATATTTGACGGTAAGGTTTATGAAATTTTACCTAAAAACGACGGTGTAATTTTTTCATATCAAAAAGCCGTTGTAGATGAGGGTGAAATAGTTTGGTTTAAAATGCTCTCACTCGAAAACGCTTCTATGACCGATGTCGGCAAAAATATATATTGGAATATAAAATTCGGAAGCAATTACGCCGCCGCTGTAGATATATGCAATAATTTTGTATCAACAAAAGCAATTTTGCTACCTAATGACAGGGTGTTTTTGTGCAGTGAAAACGGTCAGGCATTTATAATAGATTCCGACGGTATGATAAACATTGCAGGCGAACTTAAATACCGTGACAATGCTCCGAGCGATATAGCATTTTATAAAAACACGGTTTGGGCAAGTTTTGAAAAAAGTAACGTGCTTATGCGGTTTAATATAAATACTATGCACGCCGAATTGCGAATAGGCGGTCAAAATTCACCATTTAACTGCCCCGAAAATATTTTTATTGACGGCAATACCGCATATGTTTCAAACAGCGGTTCAAAAAACATAGTTAAAGTAGATCTTGAAAATTACTCGGTAGAAGAATATTTAACCTTTGAAGAATCGGTGCATGCATATGTTAAATCCGAAAAATTTGAATTTACACTACTCGATTCGGGACTTTACGTAATTTAGGAGTATTAAAATGCTAGAAAAAACCATTATTTTAAAAAGTTTTGAAGATGTAAAAAAATTTGTTGATATTGCAAACGAAAAATCTTACGATATCGAACTGCTTTCGGGTAAATATATTGTAAATGCAAAATCCATTATGGGTGTTTTCAGTCTTGACCTTACAAAACCCATAGTTATGGTTGCCCATACCGACACCCACGCAGAACTGTTGCGTCAAGTGGCACCTTTTGAGTATATACAAATAAAGAAATAGGAATTAATATGTCAGAAAAATTTTTGCAACTCAGAAAAAAATTAATAGAAAAAGATTTCGGCTATATGAATAGCCGTCAGTTTGAAGCGGTAACTGCAACCAAAGGTGCTGTTCTTGTTCTTGCAGGTGCAGGCAGCGGTAAAACTACCGTACTTGTAAATCGTATTGCCAACCTTGTAAAATACGGCGATGCTTATAACAGCGACTTTGTACCCCACTTCACTCCAGATGATGTAACCGCCGCCGAGGATTATTTAAACGGCAAAACCCAAGATTTACCCTACGGTGTTTTTTCGGTTGATGCCCCTACCCCTTGGCAAATTCTTGCCATAACATTTACAAACAAAGCGGCTAATGAATTAAAAGAACGTATAAACGCTAAATTGGGCTCAGGCGGTGAAAGTATTTGGGCAGGCACATTCCACAGCATTTGCGGTAAAATTTTACGTATGAATGCTGAAAGAATTGGCTTTACCTCGCACTTTACGGTTTACGATACCGATGACCAAAAACGCCTTATCAAAAACATTATGAAAGACCTTTCGGTTGATGAAAAAATGTTCCCGATACGTTCTATACTGTCGGCAATATCTTCGTCAAAAGATTCGCTTATAACCCCTGCCGAATACAACGAAACCGCAGGCAGCGATTACCGTCAGCAAACAATAGCCAAAATTTATGCCGAATACCAAAAAAGACTTCGTGCGGCAGATGCTATGGATTTTGACGATATGATAAATCATACCGTTAAACTGTTAAGCGAAAATCCCGATATTTTAGAATATTACGGCAGTAAATTCAAATACATAATGGTAGACGAATATCAAGACACAAACCATGCCCAATATGAACTTGTTCATCTAATGGCTTCGGTTCACGGCAATTTGTGTGTTGTGGGTGATGATGACCAGAGTATTTACCGTTTCCGCGGTGCAACTATCGAAAATATACTTAATTTTGAAGACGATTACGAAAACGCAAAGGTTATCCGCCTTGAGCAAAACTACCGTTCGGTAGGTAATATTCTTGATGCCGCAAACGCCGTAATCGCCAACAACCGCGGCAGAAAAGGTAAAAACCTTTGGACCGACAAGGGCGATGGCGAACTTATAAACGTTTACACCGCACTTGATGAGCGTGATGAGGCAAAATATGTTACCGACCGCATACTCGAAAACGTGCGTTCGGGTGCAAAATTCGGTGACCACGCAGTGCTCTACCGTATGAACGCACAATCGGCTTCAATAGAAAATGTTTTTGCACGAAGCGGCATTTCTTATAAAGTTATAGGCGGTATGCGTTTCTACGAACGTAAAGAAATTCGCGATGTGTTGGCATATTTAAGCCTTGTTAACAACAATAACGATGACATTCGCCTCAGAAGAATTATAAACGAACCCAAACGCGGTATAGGTGACACAACCATTAATAACGCAACCGAAATTGCAAATCAGTTGGGGCTTAGTCTTTTTGAGGTGCTTGACACCGCCGACCAATACGCTCCGCTTAGCCGTGCCGCAACAAAACTTAAAGATTTTTGCGATATGATAAAATCGCTTACCGCTATGGCAGAAGAAAGTTCTATAAGCGATTTACTTGCCGCTCTGCTTGAAAAAAGCGGATATAGAATAAGTCTTATGAGCGATGCCGACCCTAAAAACGCCGACCGACTTCAAAACGTTGACGAATTTGTAAATACCGTAAAACAGTATGAAACAGAAAACGATGAACCTTCGCTTTCGGCTTTTCTTGAAGAAATCGCACTTGTAAGCGACATTGACTCTATGAACGAAAACGAAGATAAGGTAACACTTATGACGGTTCACTCCGCAAAAGGACTCGAATTTGAAAATGTGTTCTTAATAGGTCTTGAAGAAGGCATATTCCCCGGTAATCAGTCAATTTACGGCGGTGAGTCTGAAATTGAGGAAGAACGCCGCCTTATGTATGTTGCAATAACACGTGCTAAACGTAGGCTTACCGTAACCAACGCCGTTACACGTATGGTTTTCGGTTCTACAAACCGCAATATGCCGTCACGCTTTTTGAAAGAAATTCCCGACCGCTTTTGCAACATTAAATCGGGCGTACCTAACCAAAACCGTTTTCAAAATTCAGGCATTGATTTTGGCATTTCACACGGTATTCAATCAAACAAATACGCTCAAAAAACAACGTTTGCCGCAACTAAAACCTTTGGCGGTTTTTCGGCAAGCAAAAGTACCGCATCAAATTCAAAAGCCGATTATTCCGCAGGTCAGCGTGTAGAACACCGCACCTTCGGTCAAGGTCTTATAATTTCGGTATCACCTATGGGCAACGATTCTCTGCTTGAAATTGCTTTTGACAGCGTAGGCACAAAAAAACTTATGGCAACCTATGCAAAATTAAAAATTTTGTAATATTTTTGTATTATAATCCTATTATCA
>CAZUYL010000018.1:0-19459 GCA_964624945.1 uncultured Ruminococcus sp.
GCTTTTTGAAGAATTTGAAAAATTTTTTTGCACCTACTTGACATAATGGGATGATTTAGGCAGGGTTGTTATTCCGAAAGAAATTCGCCGCACAATGAAAATCCGAGAGGGCGACCCGTTAGAGATTTACACAAATGCGGGTGAGGTTGTTTTTAAAAAGTATTCGCCGATGGGTGAACTCAGCGATTTTGCGTCGGATTTAGCGGGTGCTTTGGCGGATAATTGCACCTTGCCCGTTATAATTTGCGACACAGAACGTTGTGTTGCCGCAAGCGGAATTTCTAAAAAAGATTTGATAGATGCACCCATAACATCTGACCTTGAAAATATAGGTGAAAACCGCAGAATTTATGTGAGTGACGGCACACTTGAATATTATGCCGTAAACGGCTGCGACAAAAAAATATGCGTTGCAGTGCCCGTAATATCGGCAGGTGACCTTGTTGGCAGCATTGTTATGCTGAAAAACGAAAATGATTATATTGCCACCGAGCGTGATGTTGCAATAGTTAAAGTAGCCGCACAGTTTTTAAGCAGCCGCACCGAATAACAATAACAAAGAAAAACGGTCAACCATATATGCGGTTGACCGTTTTAAGTTTTAAGTTGTTACAAAATTATGCCTTTTTAACCTTGCGGAACGTAACAAATGCCACGCCTACAAGTGCGGTTACAAGAGCAATAGGTGTTGCTGATGTTTCGCTTGTTTTAGGACTTGTATTACTTGTATCAGCATTTGCAGCACCGTTTGAACCGATTGTTGTGCCAAATGCCAAATCGTCGGACGTTACTTCCATAGTTGCACTTGCATCTGCGAAGTATTTGCCGCAATCGTCACAAACATAGTGTGCGTTTGTGTCATTGGTAATTGCTACCGCTGTAACGTGGTGTTTACCTGCGGCAATAATAATGTCTTCATCGCTGTACAATTTGCTATGGTCGTTTACAGATGCTTTCTGTTTACAATATTTACATTGTACATACTCTTTAGTGCCGTTTGCTTTGCAAGTAGCGGCAACACTTTCTACTGTTTCAAACACGTGGTTATCAGGGTTAATCTTGGTATAAATAGTTGAATTTTCAATAGGTTCTTCATTCATACTGTCGGCTTTTGCAGAATAATTGTTTCCGCAAACTGTACAATGATTATAAGCAATGTTGCCCTTTGTTGCACAGTCACCTGCATATTTGTCTACCTTTTCAAAGGTATGACCTGCTGCCGCATTAACGGTTGTTTCAACCTTATGGCAAACTTGACAGGTGTATTCTACAATATGGTCTTTAGTACAACTACCCTGCTGAGTTACTGTACCTGCACTCCAAACGTGTTCGGCACAGGTAAATCCGCAAAGATCACAAGTGCTGTCATCACCGTATTCGTGTGCTGTTGTTGTGTCACTACCTCTGCCGCAAGTTTTACAGAAACCGTGGTGACCGTCGGCACCGTCGCAAACATAATCGCCTGCATGTGTTTCAACGTCAAATTCACTGCCGCAATAGTCGTTTGCACAAATTTTCCAGTGTTGTAGACCGTTCATTTTATAAACAATATCATCGCTATTCTCATGAGTTGTTGGTGTATGAGATAACTGTGCTATTGTAGCATCAAACGCCGTTGACATAGCCGCAAAAGTATCGGCATCTTTATCAAAACAATTTTCACATTTTGAGCAGTATAGATGTTCAACATTACCTGCCGCTTTACAGGTTGCCGCCTTATAATCTACGTGTGTAAATGTATGACCTGTAGCAACTGTTGTAACATTGCCTTTATCGTTACCGCACCATTCACAAACTTGGTGTGCAATTCTGTCGGTAACGCAGTCGCCCGCTTGGATAACGTTTTTATCGATATATTTGTGTTTACATTGTGCACCGCAGTCTAAACAAACGCCGTTGCCCGAAGTTTTGTTGTAATTATGAGCAACATCTTCGCTCTTTTCACCGCAGTTGCATTTTAAAGCGTGTGTACCGTCATCATTATCTTCTGCTACAAAGTTAACATGGAACGAACGTAATATCGGCATTTTTTCGCCTGCAAACCAAACGGTATCCCAATTGAGTGTGTTTGCCTGTTCTTTAATCGCATTACCCTTTGTAGCGGTAATTACGGTTACGCCTGTAGTATCGGCTACGCTTACATTTGTGTAAACATTGGTATATGTAGCACCGTTTACAATAGGTGTTGCATCAATTGAAATTGTGTTGCTTATAGCGGTTGCATTGTTTGCCACCATAGGAAGTGCCGCTTCAGAAGATTTGTTGCCAAAAGAAAGGCAGGTATCAACATTTACCTTATCGCCGCTGGCATTACCTATAACAGTGCCACTTGCACCGGAACCTTTAATGTAGTTGTTTGTAACTGCAATGTTGTTTAAATTCACTGTGCCGTCAACCTTAGCACCGTATCCGATGCCGTAGGTTTCACCAACAAGGGCAGCTGCCGTTTTACCGGACGCAGTTGTTTCAAAATAAGAATTTTTAACGGCAAGATTTTTAATTGTTGTGTTACCGTCTACCTGTGCAAACAAACCTGCGGCACCTTTACCGTGTGAAGCATAAACGCCGTAAATTTGAACGTTGTTACCGTCTAATGTGCCGTTGAATGTTTTCCAAACATAGCCGTCTGCCAAATTCTTTTTACCGCTTAAATTTTCAAAATAGGTTGCAACGCTATCTGCACTGTCAAGTGCTTTAATATCGGAAGCATTAACAACAGATTTAGGTTGCATAATTATGGTGTCAATAGAATCTGAAAGTTTAAAATATTTACCTGTAGAATCTGCTGCGTCAACTTTATACAAAAGATAAGCAAGTTGCTCGGCATTTTCAATAATGTATGGGTCTTCCTCATTACCTGTATGATCGCTTGTACTATACGCTGAGTATTCACCGCTCCAGTAAACTACTTGTTGACCGCACTTTGCATCGAGAGGGTTTTTCTCGTAACCGCAATCTTTACATTTGTTTACAGAATCATAATCGTGTGATATAGCGGTTACACCCTGAATGTTACAATCTTTGCAATATTCAATATGACCGGCATATTTATCGTTAGTATTAATTTTTGCCTTTAAGGTGTGGAATACACGTAAAGTAGGCGAATCTTCGGTTGCAAACCATACCTTGTTCCAATCAAGTTTAGGCATAGTTGTTTTTGCTGTTGCACCTTTAAGGTTTTCTTTGCTGATTATTGTAATGTCATAATCTTTCCATTGACACCAACCAGCAGTTACTGCCGCAGGTTTTATTTCACAAGCGTTGTTTGTATAAATATTTTTATACCATTGTGAACGTGTACCTTGGTTGTTATCATACAAACAGTAAGGTGCACAATCTAAAATAACGCTGTTTGAAAAATCTAAGTTTTGAGGTTTATCGGCATCAAGTCCGCTATAAGCAGAGTTGCTTGTACCAAATACACCTACTTCTACATTTGTGTTGACAAATGCTTTATTATCGTGAACAAATAAATTAGTAACTTTAGAACCAAAATGTTTAACAGCACTCCAATTAACAACCAAACCGCCGTAAAGAACGCCTGCACGTTCTTGGTTTTTTGATGTTGATTCAATATAGCAATTAGCCACTTCAATGTTAGACATTTCAACAACAGTATTTGTATTTGTTGCTGTTGCCTTACCGAAAACCATACCTGCATAATCGGCACTTGTTATGTAGTTATTTTTGAAACTGATGTTTTCAAAAGAAGCCACAGAATCAACTTCGTAACAAAAACCGCCTTGGTCGGTATATAAACCTACAAATTCAACGCCATTACCGTTTAAGTGACCAGAGAATTTACCGCCACTTGTTGCAAAGTTAACGCGATTATCTGCAGTTGAAAGTAATGTTTTTACTGTGTCGGCATCTTTGGTAAGGAAAGTGTCCAAACCGCCTAATACATCATTAACATATCTTTCTCTTTGGAAAACAATTGTTTTAATTGTAGGATCAATTTCAAAATATTTGCCTACAGTACCTTGATAAGTTGATGATTTTGCAAGATGACGTAAGTGTGCAGGAGTAGAAATAAGATACGGGTGTTCTGCACTACCGTCACGACCTTCACTGTTTAAATAAGAAGAGTCCTCGCCCCAATTGTCTTTATTATCCATAGTGAAATAAACGACTTTGTCTTTTGTTGCGGCACTTGCTGTAAAGCCAACACCTGTAAACATAGACACTGCCAACAGAGCGAACGCCAGCACAAATGCCAATATTTGTTTTGTGTTTTTTAATGTTTTAGACATTTAAAAACCGTCCTTTCAAAAAAGTGAGTCGGTGCCCACAAATTTATTTAAGTAACTGCATACCGTTAAACAAGCCTATAAATCACAGTTTAAATTGTATAACGAACCGCATTTACACTTATACAATAATAATTTATCATAAACATTGTAAAATTTCAATAGTTTTTTTAATATTTTTCACTATTTTTTGCAACAATTTAGTAAAAATATAAAAAAACGCGGAATGACACAAAAAATTTGCATCATTCCGCTAAAAAGCAAAATCAAATAATTATTTCTTTCTCTCGCTTACTGCACCCTCAGGGTCGATTTCACCTGCTTTAAGCAATGAAATTTTTGTAAGCATTGGTCCTACAAGTTCATAAATCAAAACGGCAAACAAGGTAATGTTAGCCACAATTTCGCCTACTGCTACGCCATTTACAGAGCCTAATTCTTTAGCCTTTATAGCCATACCGAGTGCAACGCCTGCTTGTGGGAAAAGTGTAATGCCCAAATACTTAATTATATTGGGGTTGCAATTAACCATTTTTGAACTTATGCGTGCACCGAAATATTTACCTACGCAACGTGAAACTATGTAAACTACACCGATAAGCACAATAGTTACATTTTTAAATATAGAAAGTTCAAATTCGGCACCGCTTAACACGAAGAAGAGTATAAACAACGGTGCTGTCCAACGGTCGAGTCGGTCCATAAGATTTTCGGAAAAATCACACATATTGCAAAATACCGTGCCGAGCATCATACAAGCAAGCAAAGATGAAAATGCCACGTGTACGCCGCCTACGGTGAATTTTAACTGTGAAAGTCCTACAGTTGCAAGCACAAAGGCAACCGACATTGCAAGACGTTTTGAACGCGAATGGAAAAATCTTTCAAAATATGTAAATACCGCACCCATAACAACGCCAAGTATAAGTGACATTAAAACTTCTATAATAGGTTCAACAAGTACCGAAATCAAACTGATTTGACCGCTCATAAACGCCTTTGCCACACCAAAAGAAATAGCAAAAACAACAAGACCTACGGCATCGTCAAGAGCAACTACAGGTAACAAAACATCGGTAACGGGGCCTTTTGACTTGTACTGACGCACTACCATAAGTGTAGCCGCAGGTGCGGTTGCCGCTGCCACAGCACCCAAAACGATTGCTGCTTCAAGCGGAAATTTTTCGGGAACGGCAAAGTGCAAAGCGATTAAAACAATATCTACAAGCAATGTAGTAAACACGGCCTGAAAAATACCTATAGCCGTTGCCTGTTTGCCTATTTTTTTAAGTTGGGCTAGTCGAAATTCGTTACCTATTGAAAAAGCGATAAAGCCCAAAGCCACGTCGCTTATAATACCGTAAGATTCAACATCTTCAAGGCTTACAAAACCTAAACCTTTAACGCCCAAAGCACCCAAAACATATGGGCCTATTAACACACCTGCAACAAGGTATGCCGTAACCGCAGGCAATTTAACCATTTTTGCAAGTCTTGACAACATAAGACCCGAAAAAAGTGCCACGGATAAAGTTAATAAAATTTGCATTTGTACATATCTCCTTTAACACTTAATTTTTACGTACGCGAGTAAGTATAACACAACGCAAGAATAAAAACAAGTTTAAAAATATCCAAAAATCAAGTTAAATTGTCAATCTTTTACAGCAATTTTATTGCTATACATATATAATAATGCAAACCGCCGTTACAATATATGCCTGTTAAACGGTATTACCCCCTTAGCATTGACAAAACAACTCCGAAATGATATGATATATAATGTGTATTTACACATATATTAACTCACTTTAAGGAGATTGTTATGAACTTTTTTGACGATTTAAAAAATTATGATAATGAAGTTTTTGATGCCTGCCAAGCGGAATTTAACCGTCAGCAAGGCAATATAGAACTTATTGCTTCCGAAAACATTGTATCAAAAGGTGTATTGCTTGCCGCAGGCGGTGTGCTTACCAACAAATACGCCGAAGGTTACCCTGCTAAACGTTATTACGGCGGTTGCCAATGTGTAGACGTTGTAGAAGAAATCGCCCGTGAACGTGCAAAAAAACTTTTCGGTGCCGAACATGCAAATGTTCAACCACACAGCGGTGCAAATGCAAATCTTGCCGTATTTTTTGCATTACTTGAACCGGGTGACACCGTAATGGGTATGAATTTGCAACAGGGCGGTCACCTTTCACACGGTTCACCTGTTAACATTTCGGGTAAATATTTTAACGTTGTGCCCTACGGTCTTGACGAAAAAACCGAACTTATTGACTACGAAAACGTAAGAAAAATTGCACTTGAATGTAAACCTAAAATGATTATTGCGGGAGCAAGTGCATATTCAAGAATTATTGACTTTAAAAAATTCCGTGAAATCGCAGATGAAGTCGGTGCATATTTAATGGTAGATATGGCACACATTGCAGGTCTTGTAGCGGCCGGTGTGCACCCATCCCCCGTGCCGTATGCCGACGTTGTAACCACCACAACCCACAAAACATTACGCGGTCCGCGTGGCGGCTTGATTTTGTGCCGTGAAGAATTGGCTCAAAAAATTGACAAGGCTATATTCCCAGGTACACAGGGCGGTCCGCTTATGCACATTATTGCCGCAAAAGCGGTAGCATTCGGCGAAGCATTGACCGACGAATTTAAAGAATATCAAAAACAGATTGTTAAAAATTCTGCCGTGTTAGCCGATGCCCTCAAGAAAAACGGTATAGATTTGGTATCAGACGGCACCGAAAATCACCTTATACTGTTAAAACTTACAAAATTCGGCATTTCGGGTAAAGAACTTGAAAAACGCCTTGACGAAGTGCACATTACAGCAAACAAAAACACCATACCCAACGACCCGAACAGTCCGTTTGTAACAAGCGGTTTGCGTGTAGGCACACCAGCGGTTACAACACGCGGTTTCAAAGAAAAAGAAATGTTGCTTATTGCCGATTGGATTAAAGATATAATCACAGATTTTGAAGGCAACCGCGAACGCATCACCAAAGAAGTACAGGAACTTTGCGAAAAGTTTCCGATTTATAATTAATTTTAACGGAGTGATAATATGATTTGGCACAGTTCGCCTGCCGAAAATGTTTTAACTGAACTTAAAACCGACGCCGAACGCGGCCTTGCAAGCGGTGAAATTTTAAACCGAATTGAAATACACGGGCAAAACAAAACATCGGTAAGTGATAACAAAAGTTTTTTATCGCGTTTTGTTGCTCAACTTAACAGTAAAGTTATATATTTACTTATAATTATTTCAGTTTTATCGTTCGCCGTTGACATTGTATATAAGCAAAACAATCTGTATTTTCCGTTGCTTATTATTGCAATAGTTGTTATAAATTCACTTGTAAGTGCATTTCATTTGCACAAATGCGATGAAGCACTAAACAATGTTCACAATGCGGCAAAACCGTTTGCCACCGTATTGCGTGACGGCAAAATTCAGCAACGCCCTTCCGAAAATTTGGTTCCCGGTGATATAATACTTTTGCAAGAAGGCGATTACATAACCGCCGATGCACGTCTTATTGAATCTGACGGTTTGCGTTGCAACGAAGCCGTTTTAACAGGTGATATTATTCCTGTAGAAAAATACGCCGATGTAATACTTGAAGACATTATTTCGGCAAACCAACGCAGAAATATGGTTTTTTCGGGTTGCAGCGTTGTACACGGCACCGCTAAAGCCGTGGTTGTAGAAACAGGTCTTAAAACCGAAATTGGTAAAATCACCGATATTAGCCGTCAAACAAATTCGCAAACATTACCAATTACAGAATCGCTCAACAACAGCGGCAAATTAATTAACATATCGGTTCTTGTTTGTTGCATAATCGCCTTTATTATAGGTATGTTTCAAATTGACACGGCACAGCCATTTGCAAGTTCTACACTTAACGTGCTTATGAACACGGTGGCTTTAGGTGTTAGTGCCATGCCCGAAAGTTTACCCGCTATTTCAACCATAGTAATAGCACTCGGTATACAGCGTATGATAAGTGATAATATTGTAATAAAAAATACCAAAGCACTTGAACTTTTAGGCAAAACCGAAGTTTTTTGTGTAGACAAAACAGGTATACTTACAAAAAACAATATGTCGCTTAAATACATTCACGACGGCACCGATTTAATTGAACTAGGTGACGATGCTTTGCCCGAAAAGGCAGCATCGGTGTTGCAACTTGCAACAGCCTGCTCTATGCTTGAAAACGATTCTACCGAAGCTGCCATAGAAAACGCCTGCAAAAAATATGTTTTAATGTCTAAAGCAGATATTGACAATTTATCGCCGCGTTTGTCGGCTATTCCGTTTGACAGCACACGAAAAACAATGACATCTATAAGTATGATAAACGGCACACCAATAGCGATTGTAAAGGGTGCACCCGAAATTGTGCTTGAAAAATGCAATGTAGAAAACAAAGAAGAACTTAAACTTGTGTGCAACAACCTTACAAAAGATTCTTACCGTGTGCTTTGCATTGCACTTAAAAAACTGTCTGAAATACCGTCAAGCCCCGACCCAGATATTATTGAACAAAACCTTACATTTGTAGGTCTTTTGGGAATTTACGATCCGCCGCAATCCGACACGGCAGAAGCGGTTGCCACTTGCAAAGTTGCAGGTATTCACACCGTTATGATGACGGGTGACAGTTTAGACACCGCAAAATCCATAGCACAAAAAATAGGAATTTTAACCGATGACACTCAGGCAATAAGCGGTTTGCAACTGCAAGATATGACCGACGAACAACTTGCAACCTGCATTGAAAAATATACCGTTTTTGCCCGCATAACACCCGAAGACAAACACCGAATAATTACCGTTTGGCAACGTCTTGGAAAAATTGTTGCGGTTACGGGCACAGGTACCGAAGATGCCGATGCACTCGCCACGGCGGATATAGGTTGTGCTGTTGGTAATTACGGCACCGATATTGCCAAAGGCAATGCCGATGTTATAGTAGAACAAAAGAAATTTATGTCGGTTGTAAACGCTATAAGAGAAAGCCGCAGTCTTTTTGAAAATGTTAAAAAGGCAATCACCTATTTGCTTAGTTGCAATTTTGCCGAAATTCTTATATTTATTTTAGGTATGTTAATTTTCGGCAAGGCTCCCTTTGCGGCAGTTCAACTTTTGTGGATTAACCTACTGACCGATTCAACGTCGGTAATTTCACTTACGTTTGAAAAGTCGGAATTTGAGGTTATGCGTCAAAAACCGCTTGCCCTTACAGGTCATCTTTTCAGCAAAGGTGCTACCGTAAACATTATTTGTGATGTTTTTGTTATAACGGCATTAACACTTATTTCTTATGTAATAGGCGGCACTTCGTTGGCATTTTCAACGCTTGCCATGGTTCAAATTTTCCATTCGTTTAACTGCAAAACACACAACACAATACTTAAAGCAGATTTTAAATCCAACAAATTTATGAATTTTTCATCGGTACTTGTTTTGTTTATATCAATCTTTTTGGTATTAACCCCCGCAGGAGCCGTATTCGGCATTGAAACACTTGCCACTAAAGAATTCTTTATAAGTTTGGGGTTGGCAATTTCAATTGTTCCCTTATGCGAAATCAAAAAATTCGCAAGCCGCCAAATAGCAAAGAAATTTTTAACTTAAACTAAAATCGCACCGAAAAATCGGTGCGATTTTTTTATACGTTTATTCTTCAAAATCGAAGCATAGTCTTGTTGCAACAAAAGGTCTTACAAATGTATCGGCGGCGTTTTTATGCAACGGATTTAATTGATACAAATTCAAACTGTTGTTATCTTCAAAAACCGAATAGAGCATCATATCCGCATTAGAAGACGGCAACGCCTGTGTTAAAACCTTAATTTCACTCAAGCCGTCAATCTTACCGTTTAAATTTTCAAGTGCGTTTTTTGCATTGTTTATAACGGTGATTTTTTCAGCATCGGTTATTTCATCTTTAAGTTTCCATAAAATAATATGTTTTACCATAAAAAGCAACATCCTTTCTGATTGTATTTTAGAACAATAACGTTGCTTTGTCAAACTATATTTATTTTTCTTTTTCGGGCAAACCCTGTGCTATGTGCGGAAATTCGTTTTCGGTGTCGGCAGTGGGCTGTATTTCATAAGTTCCGTATTTGTTTATAAGTTCAAATGCGGTATCGGGGTTACCGGCAACGTATTTTTCGGATATTTCGCCATTAGATTTAAACTGTTTTTGCTTTTTGTTTTTCATATAATCACCCGCTTTTATTTTAAACACAAATTTCGCTTTTATTCCCTTTGACATATATAAATGTGTGTGTTATAATGTATTTTATGAAATTATCCCTCGGAGGAATTAAAATGTTAGACATTAAATTTATTTGTGAAAATCCGCAAATAGTAAAAGACAATATCAAGCGTAAATTCAAAGATAGCAAGTTACCCCTTGTTGATGAAGTTATTGCTCTTTACAATGAAAAAAAAGACGTTAACCAACGTGCAAACGAATTACGTGCAAACCGCAACAAAATAAGCAAACAAATCGGTATGCTTATGGCACAGGGCAAACGTGACGAAGCCGAAGAAATTAAAAAACTTGTTACCGAACAGGCTGCAGAATTAAAGGCTCTTGAAGAAAAAGAGGCTGAACTTGAAGTTCGTGTACGTGAAATTCAAATGAAAATACCCAACATTGTAGATGAAAGTGTACCTGTTGGTAAAGATGACAGCGAAAACGTTGAAGTAACACAATACGGCGAAAAAACCGCTTTAGATTTTGAAATACCCTATCACACCGATATTATGGCTCTTTTCAACGGCATCGACAAAGAAGCCGCTGGCAGAGTTGCAGGCGAAGGTTTTTACTACCTTATGGGCGATATTGCACGTCTTCACTCAGCGGTTACGGCATATGCACGTGACTTTATGATTGACAAGGGCTTTACATACTGCATACCTCCGTTTATGATACGCAGTAACGTTGTATCGGGCGTTATGAGTTTTGAAGAAATGGATGCTATGATGTACAAAATCGAAGGTGAAGACCTTTACCTTATAGGTACATCTGAACACTCTATGATAGGTAAATTTATTGATACCATCACCCCCGAAGAACAACTTCCGCTTACTCTTACAAGTTATTCACCCTGTTTCCGTAAAGAAAAGGGTGCACACGGCATTGAGGAACGCGGTATCTATCGCATACATCAATTTGAAAAACAAGAAATGATTGTTGTTTGCCGCCCCGAAGAGAGTATGGAATGGTTTAACAAAATGTGGTCTTATTCGGTAGAACTTTTCAGAAGTATGGATATACCCGTTCGTACTCTTGAATGTTGTACAGGTGACCTTGCGGATTTAAAGGTTAAATCGTATGACGTTGAGGCTTGGAGCCCGAAACAGCAAAAATATTTTGAAGTTTGTTCTTGTTCAAATCTCGGTGATGCACAGGCACGCCGACTCGGTATACGTGTAAAAGGTGCCGATGGCAAAAAATATTTGGCACACACCCTCAACAACACGGTTGTAGCACCTCCGCGTATGCTTATAGCATTTCTTGAAAATAACTTACAGTTTGACGGAGAATATTACAGCATTAAAATTCCTGCGGCATTGCAACCCTATATGGGCGGCAAAACTGAAATCAAGGCTATTAATAAATACAATAGCTAATTAAAGAGGTACATTATGGAAGAATATAATCCGAAACATTCACAACAGCCCGATGCCCCTGCCGACACCGACAAAAAAACTAAAAAGCAAAAACTTATATGGTATATTGCCTTTGCGGTTTCAGCCGCTCTGCTTTTAACCTTTATAGTTGTTTTTTGCGTTAAGTTTTTCGGTGGCAGAGAAACTTTTGACCAATATAAAAACACTTCTACCGTTTCAACATCGTTGCCTGCAAACCCAATAGATTTTGCAGCCGCACAAGCCGACAACCCCGACATTTGTGCTTGGATTAAGGTTGACGGCACGGTTGTTGACTACCCCATTCTTCAAAGTGCTGCCGATGAGGACGATAACTTTTACCTCAAGCACGATGTAACGGGTGCTCAAAAAACAGCAGGTGCAATTTATATTCAAAAACTTAACAATTCAAGTTTCACCGATCCAAACACGGTAATATACGGTCACAATATGTTAAACGGCACAATGTTCGGTCAACTTAAAAAGTTTAGAAACAAAGACTTTTTTAACGAAAACCGTTACATCTACGTTTATACACCCGGTCATATTTTAAAATATGAAATTATTTCTTCTTTTGTTTACGATAACCGCCATATTCTTAATTCATTTAACTTTAATATTGCAAATGAATGTGAAGAATTTTTCAACACCTGTGTAAATCCGACATCATTTACCAAAAACGTTGTAGAGGGTGCCGAACTTACCACAAGTGATAAAATTATTACACTAAGCACCTGCACGGGTAATGATTCCGAAAGATATTTAGTTGTCGGCAAACTTATTGAAGACACACTTACAGCAAAATAATTTATTTTGCATTTAAAAGCGGTACAGAAGATATTTACACTTCTGTACCGCTTAATCTATGTATAAAATTTTAAATGATGCCTGTTATAAAAATCTCAATGCCTATTGCAATTAAAATAACTCCGCCGAAAATTTGAGCCTTGTTTGCAAGCACGGTTCCGAATTTTTTGCCTATTATAAGACCTACCGTGCAAATTATAAAGGTTACCGTGGCTATTATAAGTGAAGCAATAAGTGCGTATAACCACTCGTACTCGGCAATTACAAAGCCTTCTGAAAGGGCATCTATTGAAGTGGCAATACCTTGAACCAGCAATGCTATAAACCCTAAATTAGTGCCAACGTTTTCCTCTTTGTTTTCAAAGCCGTCTATAAGCATTTTTCCGCCTATAAACAAAAGCAGCACAAGGGCAATCCACGGTATAAAACTTTCAAACCGCTTAAAATATTTTACCACGGTATGCACACATACCCAACCTGTCATAGGCATTAACGCCTGAAAAAAAGCGAATGTTCCTGCAATTAACATCATTTTTCTTTTTTTCATATGCGGTTCGTTTAAACCGTTTGCCATAGAAACCGAAAAGGCGTCCATAGCAAGACCTACACCCATCATAATACAGGTTGCCAAAAACGAAAAACTGAAAGTCATTTTTTATTCCTCCAAAAAATGAAATAACCCTGAACATACCGTGTCAGAGTTTTTATTTTTAAAACAGCAGACGTAATATGCACAGTAAATAAACTTTGCATAAGTCTCGCAATTAAAAGCAAGCCAGACCAAAAGGTCAGTATGTTGACTTGCTACGTAAAACGCCTGCTACTCCCTTATTCAAAACGTTTAAACAGTATATCACATAAAACCGAATATGTCAATAAAAAGCAATCGGGGGTTGCCCGATTGCTTTTTGCTATTTTTCAATAATATTTCTAATATTTTGCATTTTTAGGTCAAGTTGAGAACTCATTTGTGCACATTCTAAAAGTTCGGTAGCGGTAAGCGATAAAATATCATCGGGCAAATTCTTTTTATATCTCAATTTATGCTCAAGATTTGCCCAAAATTCCATAGCGATAGTACGAAGTTGAACCTCAACCTTCATATGTTTTTTCTCGTTTTGCAAAAATATAGGTACTTGAACTACCAAATGCAAACTGCGATATCCGTTTTTTTTTGGATTTTTTATGTAGTCTTTGCGTTCTATAAGCGTTATGTCATCTTGACTCAAAAGACATTCGGCAAGCATATAAATATCATCAATAAAAGAACAGATAACCCTAATGCCTGCTATATCGTTAAGTTCGTTTTCAATAGTATCGCACGTAATCGGAAAACCGCGTCTTGTAAGTTTTTCCTGTATGCTTTCGGGTGATTTAATTCGTGTTTTTATACTCTCTATTGGATTACGCTCATGTTGGAGCGAAAACTGTTCGTTTAAAACCCTGAATTTAGTTTCAACCTCTAACAAAGCACATTGATAGCAAGACATCAACGCCTTCATTCGTTCAACACTTTCTTGCATATCCGTAACGGAATTTTCTTTAAAAAATTTAACTATTCTTTTAGCCAAAACAGATGATGTTCCGCCCTTTGAAATTCCGCTTACCATATTATTGAATTTATCTTTTTTATCCATAATAATCCCCTTTACTGTACGCTTATATATTAGCATTTTTAAATTATTATTTCAATACATTTTTAATTACCGAAAATTAAACATTTTATAAACAAAGTATCTGCCGTAAACCGACAGATACTTCTGTTTTATTTATTATAAATTTCAGATATATTGTACGGCGTAGTTTGATAAACAAAATAATTAAGCCAATTACTGTAAAGCAAATTTGCGTGCGAACGCCAAGTTACAACGGGTTCGTTTTCGGGATTGTTGTCGGCAAAATAATTTTCGGGCATTTTAATGGGCAAGCCGGCATTTAAGTCACGTAAATACTCGTTTTTCAAAGTGTCGGCATCGTACTCGCTGTGGCCCGTTATAAAAATCTGTTTACCGCCCGCAGTCGCCGCCGCATAAATGCCGCAACGCTCACTTGATGCCAATATTTTAAGTTCGGGGCAAGCGGCAACATCTTCGGTTTTAACCGTAGTGTGACGTGATTGCGGAACCATAAATTCGTCATCAAAACCGCGGAACAGTATAGATTTTTTATAATCCACTTTATGCGGAAAAATTCCAAACAACTTTTCAGGTAAAGCGTATTTGTTTATACCGTAGTGGTAATAAAGAGCCGCCTGTGCACCCCAACAAATATGAAATGTGCTGTGAACGTGGGTTTTGGTCCATTCCATTATTTCGCACAGTTCTTGCCAATACTCAACCTCTTCAAAAGGCATTTGCTCAACGGGGGCACCCGTTATAATCATACCGTCAAAATTTTGATCTTTAATATCATCAAAAGTTTTATAAAAAGTAAATAAATGCTCTGCCGAAGTGTTTTTTGAAAAATGACTTTTAGTATGTATAAACTCAAAGTCAACCTGCAAAGGCGAATTGCCGAGCAACCTTGAAAGTTGTGTTTCGGTTTCGATTTTTTTAGGCATCAAATTGAGTAACAGTATTTTCAAAGGACGAATATCCTGCGTAATGGCACGGGTTTCGGTCATTACAAAAATATTTTCATCGTTTAATACTTTTACGGCAGGTAAATCGTTCGGTATTTTTATGGGCATTTTATAACTCCTTAAATATTATCAAGTGCCTGTTTAATATCTGCGATAAGGTCATCGGCATTTTCAATACCGCAAGAAAAACGAACCAAATCCGCGGATATGCCTGCTGCCTCAAGTTCTTGGTCGTTCATTTGACGGTGTGTTGCACTTGCAGGATGCAAACAACAACTGCGTGCATCGGCAACGTGTGTTTCAATAGCCGCAAGACGAAGGTTTTTCATAAAACTTTCTGCCGCTTTTCTGCCGCCTTTAACACCGAAACTTACTACACCGCAACTGCCGTTCGGCAAATATTTTTGTGCTAAATCGTAGTATTTATCACCCTCAAGGCTCGGATATGTAACCCACGCGATGCGGTCATCGTTTTTGAGGAATTTTGCCACTGCAAGACCGTTTTCACAATGTTTTTTTATACGAAGGTGCAAACTTTCGAGTCCTAAGTTTAAAATAAATGCATTTTGAGGTGATTGAATTGAACCGAAATCACGCATAAGTTGTGCGGTTGCTTTGGTGATAAACGCACCTTCAAGACCGAAGCGTTCGGTGTAAGTTACACCGTGGTAACTTTCATCGGGGGTGCAAAGACCTGCGAATTTTTCGGGATATTTTGTCCAGTCAAATTTACCGCTGTCAACTATACAACCGCCTACACCTGCACCGTGACCGTCCATATACTTTGTGGTTGAATGAGTTACAATATCTGCACCCCATTCAAACGGGCGGCAATTTACAGGGGTAGCAAATGTGTTGTCGATAATAAGCGGTACACCGTGTGAATGTGCGGCATTTGCAAAACGCTCAATATCAAGCACAGTAAGTGCAGGGTTTGCTATAGTTTCACCGAATACAGCCTTAGTATTAGGTCTGAAAGCAGCTTCAAGTTCTTCGTCGGTGCAATCGGGTGTTACAAATGTAAATTCAATACCCATACGTTTCATAGTAACGGCAAACAAATTATATGTGCCGCCGTAAATTGTAGATGATGCAACAACGTGGTCACCGCAAGAAGCAATGTTAAATATTGAATAGAAGTTTGCTGCTTGACCGCTTGATGTAAGCATTGCGGCGGTACCGCCTTCCATTTCGCAAATTTTTGCGGCAACGCTGTCATTTGTGGGGTTTTGCAAACGTGTATAAAAATATCCGCTTGCCTCTAAATCGAAAAGTTTGCCCATATCTTCGCTTGTGGCATACTTAAATGTTGTGCTTTGCACAATCGGTATCTGACGCGGTTCACCGTTACCCGGTGTGTAACCGCCTTGAACACATTTGGTTTCGATATTGTAATTGCTCATAAAAAATCCCTCCTGTAAATTAGCCTAAAATTGCTTTAAGTTGTTCGGTTTTGTCGGTCTTTTCCCAATTAAAGTCTGCATCTTCGCGACCTAAATGACCGTAGTTAGAAGTTTTTCTGTAAATAGGACGGCGTAAATCCAACTTATCTATAATTGCGGCAGGACGAAGGTCAAACACCTTTTGTACTGCATCGGCAATAACAACATCATCATATTTACCTGTGCCGAATGTATCAATCATAATAGAAACAGGTTTTGCAACACCGATTGCATAAGCGAGTTGAACCTCACACTTGTCGGCAATGCCTGCAGCCACTATGTTTTTTGCAACGTAGCGTGCGGCATAAGCGGCACTGCGGTCAACTTTTGTTGGGTCTTTACCCGAAAAAGCACCGCCGCCGTGACGAGCCACACCACCGTATGTGTCAACAATTATTTTTCTGCCTGTAAGACCTGTATCACCCATAGGACCGCCGATTACAAATCGACCTGTTGGGTTGATGAAAATTTTAGTGTCGCTGTCAATAAGATTTTTCGGAATTATCGGTTTTATTACCTTTTCCAAAATATCGGCACGCAAAACATCAAGCGAAACATCGGCACTGTGCTGTGTAGATACAACAACTGCATCAACGCGTTTAGGTTCACCGGTTTTGTCATCGTATTCAACGGTAACCTGTGTTTTGCCGTCGGGTCTTAAGTAGTTGAGTTCGCCCGATTTACGTACCTCGGTCAAACGGTATGACATTTTATGTGCCAATGAAATGCTAATAGGCATAAGTTCAGGCGTTTCGTTACAAGCGTAACCGAACATCATACCTTGGTCACCTGCACCGTGAAGATTGTATTCGTCATCTTCGCCGCCCTTAAATTCAAGTGAATTATCAACGCCGAGTGCAATATCGGGTGATTGACGGTCTAAATTAATTACAACCTTACATTTGTTGCCGTCAAAACAAGCGTCGTCGCTGTTGTAACCTATGTCGCAAAGAACACCGCGTACAGCCTTTTCAATATCAACGTTTGCGGTTGTTGTTATTTCACCCATAACGTTAACTATATCGGTAGTGCAAAATGTTTCACAAGCCACGCGTGAAGATTTATCTTGCGAGAGCATAGCGTCAAGTATAGCGTCTGAAATTTGGTCACACACTTTGTCGGGGTGACCTTCTGTTACAGATTCCGAAGTGAACAGTTTTTTATACATATATATTCCCCCATATTAGAATTTTTTAAAAATTAAAGCCGCTTACCAAAAGATAAACGGCTTTTAACAACTTATCTTTCGGATAATCCGCAGGATTTGGCACCTTGAAAAAACAGGTTGCCGGACTTCACAGGGCCTGTACCCTCCGTCACTCTTGATAAGGACTATTTATTTTTTCGTGTAGTATTTTACTACCGTTTTTTGCATTTGTCAACCTTTATTTAAACATTATTTCAGTTTTACCGTTTAAAACAAATAAAATAATCAAAATTGAAACTGCAATCAGCACTAAAGCGGCTGTTACAAGAGGTATAAATTTTTTAACATCTGCCCTTTTAGAAGTTCCGCTTGATAACCCCACTTTGCCGAGTGCGGTAGTTATGGGCTTGTAAATTATCATAGTAACGGCGGCATTGACAACGCCTTTTATTAAGTTAAATGGCAATAAAAGTGTAGGTATCATAGCCGAAACATCACTGTGTGACACACCCATATAAAACGGAGTTATAAATATATTGGCAATAATCATAACGGCAGTCATTGCAAAAACACCGCACACGCTACCTATTATGGCACCCGATAAAGTTCTGTGGTATTTATAAAACAAGCCGCACATCAATGTAAATGCAACGCTTGAAATAATATTCATAATCAAGCCGTAAACGCCTGTATCACTTACCGTTATAAATTCAAAAAAAGCCACCGCAACAGATGAAAACACCGCATACATCGGACCGTATAAAAACGAAATAACCGCAAGCAAGGCATCTTTAAAATCAAACGTTAAAAAAGAAACCTTAAACTTAAAAAGAAACATATATATATACGCCAATGCCGTAAGCATAGCCGTAACCGATAATCTTTTTACATCAGTTTTTTTGCCCATAAAAATACCTTCTTAAAAAAAATTGAATTGCCCCCACATAACAATGTGGGGGCACAGTAACAGCAATATAAATACAAGTCTTCTACCATCCGGACTTTGCCGACAAAACTGTCGGTTTACCGTCGGCTTTGGAATTTCACCAAATCAACCTTTAATAAGGCTCGCAGGCTATACTGCCGGTAGGGAATTTCACCCCGCCCCGAAGAATATTAATTTAAAATTATTTTACATTACAATATATGCTTTGTCAATATAAAAAGTGCAAAAAGCAGGCAAAAGCGACAACCTGAAAAATAATTATACAGGGTATGCCTATCATAAATCTTTTATGCAGCGTTTTATGATGTGTAACACGCATTGCAAAATACATACCTATTCCGCCGCCTAAAAAACTTATTAAAAAAAGTGTTTTTTCGGGTATGCGGTATTTTTGCTTTTTGGCTTTGATTTTATCGGCTACACAAACGGCTACGGCTGTAAAATTTATAAATAACAGATAAAATATTAAATATTTCAATATTATCACCGATAATATTTTATATCATTTATACCGCCTTTTCAATCTGTTTTTTAAGTTTGCTTATAATTCTTTTTTCGAGCCTTGAAATATACGACTGTGAAATACCGAG
>CAZUYL010000019.1:0-19386 GCA_964624945.1 uncultured Ruminococcus sp.
AGCCGCAAACATACCCGCAGGGCCAAACCCGATAATAACAGGTTGTATATCGGACTCTGCTTTTTGCCAAATATATTCTTTTTTATTAAAAAGGGTGGCGTTTTTATTTTTTCTTAAAAACTTTTCTTCATTTTTAAGTTTCACCAACACCGACACGCAAAAATGCACGTTGGTTTTATCACGTGCATCAACAGATTTGCGGTAAAGCGTTGCAGATAAAATATCTTGCCTGTTTGTTTTAAATTTTTCCGCAACAATGCTTTCAAGGTCTTTTAAATTGCTGTCTAACGGCAGTTTGATATTATTTATTATTATCATATTTATACACCGTAACCCTCGCACAAGGCGTTTGTGGCACAAATTGCACTGCTCCAAGCCCATTGCAAATTAAAGCCGCCGCAATCACCGTCGATATCTAAAATTTCGCCTATGCAATAAAGTCCGTCTTCTTTTTTAGACATCATAGTTTTATTATCAAATTGCAGGGTATCAACTCCACCTGCCGTTACCTGCGAATTTTCAAAACCCGTAGTGCCGATTGCGTTAAATTTCATACCTTTAATTGTAGAAGATATTTGCTTAATATCCGAGTTTTTAAGTGTGAGAACCTTATCCGAAAGTTTTAAGCCGCACCATTTAATAATTGCCTGACCTAAACGTTTGTTAAGCATACCTGTTAAAAATTCATCGAGATTACGTTCTTTTAGTGCTACTACCCTAAAATTCAACATATCGCAAACTGCTTGAAAAGTGTGATCACACATAAGGTCAAGTGTTATTGTTTTTTCACCCAACATACGATCTACCCCACGTGAGAGTTGCATAATAGGTGGCCCCGAAAGTCCGTAATCGCAAAACAAAACCTCACCGTATTCACTGCGAACCGTTTTTCCGTTTACGGCAAGATTAACATCGGCATTTACTTTTATACCTTTTAAAGAGCGTACAACCGTGCCATCTGTTTTAAGTTGCACAATAGCAGGTGTTGTTTTTACGGTTTTATAACCTGCGTTTTTCAAAATTTTAAGCATACTGCCGTTGCTTCCGAGTTTTTGACCTCCCGAATAAAGCCCTGCGGCAATTATAATATTTTCACAAACAAAATTGTCTTTATCGGTTTTTACAGTAAACATACTACCGTTTTTGAAATATGACAAAACCGCTGTATCAAGAAATGTATCTACGCCGTATTCATCAAGTGCAAATCGCAAAGAATCAACCACCGATGACGCCTGCAAAGAATACGGATATGCTCTGCCCGTTTCATCATAGGTAAAAACAACACCTATTTCAGCAAAAAAATCCGAGGCATAGTAATTGTCGTATGTAGTTAGTGCATACTCCGCAAAATCAACATTGTCGCCGTGATATCGGTCAAGATTGATGTTTAAATTACTTATATTGCACCTGCCGTTGCCTGTGGTTATCAGTTTTTTACCCACGCGGGACAGTTGTTCGATTATTGCAACACTTATACTGCGGTCGTGCATTTTTATATTTATAGCGGCACACATACCCGCTGCCCCACCGCCGATTATTACAACGTCATATTTTTGAGTCATATTTTCACTCCGAAACCGTTAATACTTTTAGTAATTTTAATATAACATTATTTGTGATTTTTTTCAAGTTGTATATTAATTATTAGGCTGCATAAACGCCAAAAGCAAAAACAGACCGTGCATTACACAGTCTGCTTTTGCTTTTTTAAGGGGTTTGAGGAGAGAATCGCAACTGAATGTTGCGACGTACCAATGAGGGTGCGGCTCCCTTCTTCTTGGTACACGTATATAATACACATAAATTTTAACCTATTTGTGAACATATTTTAAATATTTTTTTAGAATATGTTTAAATTTTTTTGACAATAATAATAACGTCTATTGAAAGGAGCATTTTTTAAAATGAAATATTATAAAACAAACGATTTTGCCAAAAAAATTACTTCAACGGGATTTATAACAGTTACCGCCTGTCTGCTTGTGGCAATAGGCACAATATCTTGGTTTGCACTCTCACGCAAAAACAAAAATAATATATCGCAAACACCGTCTGAAAGCAGTAGGTCGGAATTGTCATATCAAGATAATGAAAATTCATATAATGATTATACCGTTCCCGAAAGCAGTTCTCAAGAACCTGTAACCGATGTAAACGAAAGCGTAAGCGATGTGCCGTACACAAGTGAGACGGAAAAACCGCAACCGTCCGAACCCGATTTTGTGTTACCAGTAGAAAACAACATTTCAAAAACGTATAGCGACACCGCACTGCAATACTCCGCCACTTACGGTGATATGCGTTTGCACACAGGTATAGATATATTATGTGATAAAGACAGCAATATAAAGGCGGTTTATAACGGAAAAATCGCCTCGATAACCGACACCGCCGATTACGGCAAAGTTATTACAATAGAGCATACGCCTGAAATAACCGTAAAATACTGCGGTATGGCAAACACCAATTTTAAAGAAGGCGATACCGTTTTAAGCGGTGATGTTATAGGAGTTTCGGGTGATATACCCTGCGAATGTGCCGACAACCCCCATATTCATATAGAAGTTTTAAAGGGCGGCAAAGTTGTATCACCGCTAAAGGCATTAGGACTTGAATAAACAGAATATTCCTGCCCTCGAAATTTTCGTTTAGGGGCAAAAAGTGAGATGCAGATTTTTAAAACTTCTGCATCTCACTTTTATATTATTTTATATAGGCTTCAAGTCTGTATATCGGCAAACCTTGTGACACAAATTTTTGCTCGTATTCGGTAACAATATTACCCTCAAAATCACTATTATGCAAATCAAGTGACACATTTTTTAAAGCAAAACCGTTGCTTGAAAACTGTTCGAGTGAAAACTCAAAAAAGTGCATATTATCAGTTTTTTGGTGAATTTCGGCATTTAATTTCATAATGCGTTTATATATTTCAAGAAAACCGCTGTGTGTCAGGCGGTGTGATGCATACTTATTTTTGGGGAACGGACACGAAAAATTAAGAAATATGCGTTCTACGGAATCGGGTTTTATATGCCTTTCAATATACTCGGCAGAACATTTAATAAATCTTACATTTTTTAAATTCATTTTTTGTGCCGTTTCACACGCCATAACAATTAC
The DNA here is from genome assembly GCA_964624945.1 of uncultured Ruminococcus sp. Taxonomy (GTDB): domain Bacteria; phylum Bacillota; class Clostridia; order Oscillospirales; family Acutalibacteraceae; genus UBA737. Next base: position 3,124 of record CAZUYL010000019.1, read on the forward strand.
GTTGGAATCTTTTTCAACGGCAATTAAATTTATTTCGGGGTGCAATGCGGCAAACTCGCACGCAAACTTACCTTTACCGCAACCCACTTCAAGATATATCGGGTTTGAATTACCAAACCATTCATCAAAATCAATATACGCCTTATTGTTTATTGCGGTTTTAAAATTACGGTCATCGCCCTCGCTTATATACAAATATTCACTAACGGCGGCAAGACGTTCTTTTAAATTCTTCTTTTTTCTCATTCGCATAAAATTCACCCATACCGTAAATAAAATTGGACCGATACAAAAAATTATCGGCCCGACTTTATTACCTTATTATTTATTTAAAGATTCTAACTTTTCAACTGCTTTGTCGAGATAATTTTCTTCAAAATGCTCTATACAGCCGTTATCTACCATTTGAGTAAGTGAAACGTCAATAGGCATTTTACCGAGCATATCAATACCGAGTTCCGATGCAATGTCATCACTACCGTTACCGAAAATGCTGAAACATTTATTACAATCGGGGCATTTAACATAACTCATATTTTCTACAAGGCCTAAAATCTCAATATCCATCATTCGAGCCATATTGTATGCTTTTTTAACAATTAATGAAACCAAGTCCTGCGGCGAGGTTACCATTACAACACCGTCGAGTGCAATAGTTTGAAAAACAGTAAGCGGAACATCGCCCGTACCGGGAGGACAGTCTATAAGAAGATAGTCAAGGTCGCCCCAAACAACATCTTGCCAAAATTGTTTTACTGCACCTGCAATAACAGGGCCACGCCATACAACAGGAGTGTCGTGCTCCTGCAAAAGCATATTTACCGACATAATTTTTATTCCTGTAGAAGTTACAGCAGGCAAAACGCCTATTTCATTTTGCATTGCCATACCCGTAATACCGAAAGATTTAGGTATAGACGGACCTGTAATATCGGCATCAAGAATACCGACTTTATAACCTTTTTTACTTAAAAGTGTTGCAAGCAACGAGGTAACCATAGATTTACCAACGCCGCCCTTACCGCTTACAACAGCGACTACGTGTTTAATGTTGTTAAATTCGCCCGTAGGCTCTAAAAAACTTTCTTTTTTTCTTGAATCGCAATTACTGCTGCATGAAGCACAATTGCCGCTACAATTTTCTGACATTTTAATCACCGAGTAGTATTATAACCCAAACTCAAATTAAAATCAACCACAATTTAATTCAAAAGTACGTATTTAATTTTTTGTTACACTCGGGCGGAGAATATATAAATTCGTCAATGTGATTACCGTCAAAAAAATACCTGTAGCAGTTATCGGGCAGAGTATCAAATGAGTCTATAATTATAAGTTTTATTTTCATTTTTTCGGGGATTATGCTTTTTATGTAAACGCTTGCCGTTTGACCTACCTTTACATCGGATTTTGGTTCGGCAAGACCTGCAAGATTAGGGGCAAGTTCAACAAAAATTCCATAATCTTCAATACTGCGTACTATTCCCGAAACGGTTTGACCTTGAACAAAGGTATCGGCGTTTTCTTGCCAAGTGCCAAGCAATTCTTTGTGCGACAATGTGATTTTGTTGTCGGAGTCTATGCTTTTTATTACAGCCTTTATGTTGTCGCCTACAAAAAATCGGTCTTTGGGGTGCGATATACGTGACACCGAAATTGCATCTATCGGCAAAAGTGCGATTATGCCGCAACCTACATCACAAAAAGCACCGAACGTTTCAAGATGTGTAACCGTTGCCGAAATTACATCACCCGATTTTTTGTTTTTAAGTAAATAGTCAAGGCACATTTGCTGTGCTTTTTTACGTGAGAGTATTGCGTATTCGGTTCCGTAACCGTCAATATCAAAACCGTCTATTACAAACGAAACCGCTCTGCCCACGCGTGAAATAAGTGCTATATCACGTGTTTTGCCCTCTTTTATTCCTATGGCACCCTCTTCACGCGGTATTTTACCTTTCATAACACCTAAATCTACAATTAAATTATGTTCGGCATCACACATAGTAACATTTGCCTCAAGTATTATGCCGAGCGACTGTGCCAAAAACAATTGAGTTTTACTTTGCATAAACTTTTTATTTTCGTCGCTGTTTATCAATGTGCCTTCTGAGTAATAATCTTTCATTTTTACCTCGCCTTTCAAATTTGCTTTATATCTCTTTAAAAAGAATATATGCTATAGGCGACCTAAAAATGATACAAAAAAGGTTTGCACCTAAAAAATGCAAACCCTTTTAGATTATTTATTTTATTGTAATAACGCCGTCGGTCATTTTGTCAAACTCAACAAGTTCTGCTTCGGAGTTGCTGAAATTGGTTTCGTCAGATGTGTCGCTCTTTACAAAAGTAATTGCAGTATCACCTTTTTCGGCATTGTTTTTAACGGTGAATTCCAAAGTGGCAGTCAAACCGTTACGTTTGCTGTCGGATAATTCGTTTGTTTCTAACAAAATGGCAATTTCACCGTTGGATTCGTTGGCAGAGCATATATCGAACACCTCGCCGTTGGCACACGAGTTAAAGTCGAGTTTATCTGAATCAAATTTAACTATTATAAGTCCCGCACAAACGCCCTGATTCTTTTTGATATAAATAGGTACACTTACCGTATCACCCGATAAAGCGGTTTGATTTTTCATATATAATTGGCTGTCGCCTACGTTTTTAAAAATCAAAACTACACCTGTTACTATTAAAGCCAAAACCAAAACAGAGGCAGTAATTATAAGTAAAAGTTTTTTGTTTTTCATAATTAAAAGCCCTCGTATTCGCCGTCGGCAATTTTTTTACCGAGTGCCGATACAACGTTTTGTTTGTCTTCTTTATAAGTAACGCCGTACCAACGGTCTTCGGCAACCAAAACCGAAACATTTTTTTCACCGTTTTCTATTACGTTAGACACAACGGTAGGCAAATAATATTCCACTTTGGGAACATTGATTTTTTCAGCAAAAAATGTTTTTAAATCGTTTTCGATATAATCAAATATTTCGGGTGTAAAGCCCCACATATTCATTGAAACAATGCAATCTTCGGGCAAAGAAACCCAAGTTTCATCGTCTTCGGTATATTTACAGTCAAGTATTTTGGTGCGTTCGGTAACCGATTTTAAAATGCCGTTTTCTACCTCGCAAATTCCTCTTGAAACGGTGCCGTTTTCAGTGAGTGTGTTTTGCAGTCTGAAACCTACCATACAAAAATCACCCTGCTGCTTTTTAAGGTGTTCGTACATTTTTTCATAGGCACCCTTGCCGTAGTAATCGTCGGCATTAATTACGGCAAACGGTGTTGTTACCTTGTCACGTGCACAGTAAATTGCGTGTGCGGTACCCCAAGGCTTTTGCCTGTCGGACGGACATTCAAAACCTTCGGGCAACATATCAATTTCTTGGTAAGCATAGTCAACATCTATCATTTTTTCTATGCGGCTGCCCACAATTTCTTTAAATTCTTTTTCAATTTCATGTTTAATAATAAATACAACCTTATTAAAACCTGCTGCTTTTGCATCGTAAACCGAAAAGTCAACTATTGCCTGACCGTGAGGTCCTATAGGTTCAATTTGTTTAAGACCTCCGAAACGGCTGCCCATACCTGCCGCCATTACTACAAGTGTTGCGTCAAAATTCATAATTATTTCTCGCTTTCTTTTTTTAATGATTTAGAAGGCTTTACGTTTTCGTTGGCTTTTTCGGTAAAACCTTCGGTGCTTTCACGCATAAATAAAATTTTAAAAGTGAGTATTAAAAGTTTTATATCCAGCAAAAGAGAATAAGTTTCTATATAGATTAAATCCATATGCAATTTATCTTCGGGGGTGGTGTTATATTTACCGTAAAGTTGTGCAAAACCCGTAAGACCTGCTTTTACACGGTGGCGTAATTCAAATTCGGGATATTTTTTAGCGTATTCGTAAACGTTTTCAATTCTTTCGGGTCGAGGTCCTACAAGTGACATATCGCCGCGTAAAATGTTAAAAAGTTGCGGTAATTCATCCATACGGCACGCACGTATAACTTTGCCTACACGGGTGATACGGTCATCATCGGCAACGGCTTTACGGGCACCGTCTTTATCGGCTTCAACTATCATTGACCTGAATTTATAAACATTAAATATTTTACCGTTTATGGTAATTCGGTTCTGTTTAAATAAAATCGGACCGCCGTCATCAAGTTTTATTGCAACGGCACATACAAGCATAATGGGTGAAGTTATAACAATTCCGATTATTGAAATTACAATATCCAAAAATCTTTTTATTATTTTTTGCTCAAGCGTAAGCCCACGGTTACGGCTCATAAGCACGGGGGTATCACTTATTTGAATATTATAACTGTTGCTTATAATAATATCGGTAATATCGGGCAATAAATACGAACGCTTTTCATGGGTGTAACAGTAAGACAGTATCTGCTTTTGCAAATTTTTGTCTACACCGCAAATAAGTACTGCCTCGTATTTATCTATTTGACGCTTAATGTTTGCAAAATCGGTTGACTTAACATTTAAACCGCATTCAATATTAAAACGTTCTGATATTTTACCCATTTTTTTAATGAGTTCAAAGCCTGAAATATCATCTGAAAAAAGTGCTATAACCCGTCGTGGCGGATACAACTTAAAATAAATGGTATTAGCACAAAACGAACAGGTAAACACAATAACCATTTGGTAAATCATACCCAACACCATTGGCAACAAATTAACGAGTTCGCGTGCTATAAGGCTTAATTCAAGATACATAACCGCATTTGTAAAAACAACAGCCAACATAAAACTGTAAATAATTTCGTGTATGCGGGAAATACCTATTTTAAAAGCACCGTACAGCGACGAAAAAACGGTAAAAAGCAATACGTAAGAAAAAATAACAACGTAGTTACCCTTATTGCTGAAAAGCGATTCGGAATATCCTGTTATCCAGATTTGGATAAAACTGACCGTTACCGACGCTACAATCATTAACTTAACAAAAAGCATAATGCTTTTTCTGAATTTGACTAAATTTTTCATAAACGCACCTCAAACAACGTGCTATCTGCTAAAGTACAGTATATAATTATTATATACCTATTGTCAAGTAAATTAATATTTCAAAATATTATTCTTGACATTGTTGAAGTTAAAAGGTATAATGTTGTTTATCTTTGTGGCGAATACTAAATTACTTTATTTAAATATGTAAAAGGTGGTTTTTAATTTTGGCAAAGGCAATCAAAGTGACCGATGACGGTCTTAAAAAACTTGAAAATGAACTCGAATATCTTAAAACGGAAGGCCGTAAAGATATTGCCGAGAAAATTAAGGTTGCACGCGGATACGGTGACCTTTCTGAAAACAGCGAATACGACGATGCTAAAAACGAACAGGCAAAAATAGAAGCACGTATTGTAGAACTTGAAGCAATGCTTAAAAACGTTGAAATAATCAAAGATATTAAAGGTGCCGCAAAAACAGTAGTTGTAGGCGTAAAGGTTAAAGTATACGACGAAGAGTTTGACGAAGAAGACGAATATCACGTTGTTGGCTCAACCGAAGCCGACCCCGCAAACAACAAGATTTCTGACGAATCTCCGGTAGGTAAAGCACTTTTAGGCCACAAGGTTAACGACACAGTAATAGTTGAAGCACCTGCAGGCGAAATAAAACTTAAAATATTAGGCATTTCAAAGTAAAAACAATTCGGGGGCAGGCTTTTTTCTGCCCCCTGTTTTAACTGTATACCGATTTGAAAGGATGTTAAAAATGAGCGAAAAAAACAACGCACCCGTACAAGAACTAAGTGAAATATTACAGGTTCGCCGCGATAAACTTGCCGCTATGCAAGAAGGCGGAAATGACCCGTTTGTAAAAACAAAATACGACGTTGACTCTGTTTCGATTCAAATTAAAAGCGATTTTGAAAACTTTGAAGGCAAAACCGTAAGTGTTGCAGGCAGAATTATAGCACGCAGAATTATGGGTAAAGCAAGTTTTGTAACCTTGCGTGACGGCGAGGGCGATATTCAACTTTATGTTCGCCGTGACGATGTTGGTCAAGAAGATTACGCCGCATTTAAAAAATGGGATATCGGTGATATTATAGGCGTTAAAGGTTTTGTATTTAAAACCCAAACCGAAGAAATATCAATACACGCTAACCACATTGAAATTTTGGCAAAATCACTTTTACCGTTACCCGAAAAATTCCACGGTCTTAAAGACACCGAAACCCGTTACCGCCAACGTTACGTTGACCTTATAGTTAACCCCGAAGTTAAAGATACATTTATTAAGCGTTCACAAATTCTTACCGAAATTCGCCACTATCTTGACAGCAAGGGCTTTTTAGAGGTTGACACCCCTATTCTTGTTCCTATGGAAATCGGTGCATCGGCACGTTCATTTGAAACACACCACAATACACTTAATATGGATATGTACCTGCGTATTGAAACCGAACTTTACTTAAAACGTCTTATTGTAGGCGGTATGAACAAGGTTTACGAGGTTGGCAGAATTTTCCGTAACGAAGGTATGGACACCACACACAACCCCGAATTTACAACTATTGAACTTTATCAAGCATTTACCGATTATTACGGTATGATGGATTTAGTTGAAGAACTTTATAAAATGCTTGCCGAAAAAATATGCGGCAGCACAACAATAACATATCAAGGCAAACAGATTGATATGTCTAAGTGGGAACGTCTTACAATGGTTGAGGCAGTTAAAAAATATTCGGGTTGCGATTATTACGATTGGAAAACCGATGAAGATGCCCGTGCTTGTGCAAAAGAACATCATGTAGAGGTTGACGACAACGCAACAAAAGGCACCGTTTTGGTAGAATTTTTTGATGCATTTGTTGAAGAAAATCTTATTCAACCTACATTCATCTATGACTACCCCGTAGAAAACAGTCCCCTTGCCAAACGCAAACCGACCGACCCTGCATTTACCGAACGTTTTGAATATTTTATAAACGCTACCGAGTTTGGCAATGCATTTAGCGAACTTAATGACCCAATAGATCAAAAAGAACGTTTTGAAAAACAGGTTACCGCTAAGCGTGCCGCAGACCCCGACTGTAAATCTGAAGTTGATTACGACTACGTAACCGCTCTTGAATACGGTATGCCACCAACAGGCGGTCTCGGTTTCGGTATTGACAGATTAGTTATGTTGCTTACAGATAACGCATCTATCCGCGACGTATTGCTCTTCCCGACAATGAAGCCGATAAATGAATAAAAATTTTAAAATATTACAAAAACAGATGGTATTCTTTTTTTAGAACACCATCTGTTTTTGTATTACTATAATTTAAAATGAGATAATTGCTAAATGTAGAAATAATCAATACCGCGGAAGATTTATTACGGTTTTTGTGTGATTAACGTGCTTTAAAAATTCATCAAATAAATCTTCGGTTTTAATTTTTAAACTTGCTGTGTTAACACAAGGGTGGCAACCGACATATTCACCGTTTAAAAGTTCTTCATCTACAAGCAATTTAACCGCATTTTCGCTATCGTTTATAAGTCCTAAAACGCTTACCGCCCCAGGTTTAACGCCGAGATATTTTTGCATTAGGGTGTCATCTGCAAAAGATAGGCGTGCAGAATTAATTTGTGCGGATAAATCTTTTGTTTTAAACGGCTTGTCGGCAGGCATCATAAGTAAATAGAACGCCGTTTTTTGACGATTGGTTAAAAACAAGTTTTTACACATTTCACAACCTAAAGTTTTATCTATAACGGCACAAATTTCCATTGTATCGGCAGGTGTGCTTAAATGGTCAACCCTGTAAAAATCAATATTCAAACTGTCTAAAACGTTATAGCAACGCATTTCGGTATCGGTTATAAACTCGCTGCTAAGCGGTTTGCCGTGTTCTAATATATAATTCATAAAAATTTAACCTCATAAAATATTATTGTTATTACAGGCGAAAAACAATCCGTTTAGAAAGAAATGCTTTCGCCCAAGTGGAACGAATAGATTATTTTTTCTTTTACCGGTTTTGAAAATATTTTTTCTGCCGCGGTTGAATAAATGTTTAACTGTTCGCCGTAATAAGACACCAATTCATTCATATTATCAACCCTGTCGGTTTTAAAATCAAGAACCACTACCCCATCGTTTTCTACAAAACATAAATCTATTGCACCCTGCACAATGGTTTCGGCATCAGCAAGGTCGGTGTCAATATTTTCGTCTATTTTGCCTGCGGGAATTTCGGTTAGAAAACGCATTTCACGGTTTACTTTTTCGGAAGATATAATACGTTTGTAAAGACCGCTGTTAAAAAACTTTTCTATTGCCGATAAATCAGCGGATGCCGCCTCTTGCTCGGTAATGAATTTCCATTCGATTAAACGCTCAATTTCAGACGAAACATCTACCTTATCGCTGAAATTTATAAACTGCATAATATGGTGCATTGCAGTACCGCGTGCCGCACCGAAAAGTTTTTCGCCCGCCATAAAAGATGGCAATGTTGTAAATGCAAAGCGGTTGTTTTCGGCACCGTGAACAAGGCGAGACACCGAAAATTTTGATTGTAAATTACGCAACTTTTCGTAAGGGTATTGGTAATTAAGGTTACTTTTTATTTTTTCGGCTAAAGCGGTATCACATTCGGCAGGTGGCAGTTGCTCGACGGCAATTTCAGTGTTATCCGCTTTTGAAAAACTGTTAATAATGTTGATTTTCAAATCGAAATCGCCATAGCATGCAGGTGCCTTTACATCTGCATAATCGCACAGTTTTTTGCCGTTTTTATGCAACAAGGCACAACTTAAAATCCAATCACACATATTGCGTGTGCCTGTTAAAAATTCACGGCTTATATACGGCTCTTCGGCAAGTAAATTTTCAGATAATTTTGAAAGTTTATTCTCAAGATTTTTTACCGTACACACAATACAAAGTCGGTCAACGGCACGGGTCATTGCAACGTATAAAAGGCGTAATTTTTCTTGAACGGTTTTTTCGTTGGCAAAATCAGCCTTAACGGCGTGACCTAACATTCTGACATTGCTTTCGGACTGTTCATCGTAATATTTAAACGCAATGCCGCTTTTTTCATCAAAAAGAACCCTGCTTACCGAATCGGCATTGTTTATTTGAGATGACAAATTGGCGACAATGCAAACCGGAAATTGTAAGCCCTTTGAATTATGCATAGACATAATTTTAACCGTACCCGATCCGCTTGCGGTGGCAGGTTTAAAGGCGGTTTCGGGCAAAGAATTCATATATTTTAAAAATCCGTAAAGACTGCCGTTGCCGTGTTCGGTATAAGTTTTTGCAAATTTTATAAGCAAAAACAGATTATTTTTACGCATTTTACCGTTCGGCATTGCCGATATAATATTTAAAATATCGGTAAAATGAATAAGTCTTGAAACAAGTCGGTCAACGGGCAACAAAACCGCATTATGTCTGAATTCTGCCAAAAAATTTAAAAATTCACAGGTTTTTTTATCGCCCGTTTTAGCGTAAGCCACAACCGATGCATACAAACTGCCGTATTTTTGATTAATTCTGATTTTTGCCAAATCATCGGCAGTAAAACTGAAAATCGGAGACATCATAACGGTTAAAAGTTCTACATCGCATTTTGGATTGTCAATCACCTGCAAAAGTGACATAACGGTAGAAATTTCGGTTGTTTGTAAAAAACTGTCACCGCTGAGTGTTGTGGGTATACCGTAATTTGAAAGTGTTTGTGCAATAACATTTGCCTTATCTTTCACCTTATCAAGCAATATTGCAAAATCGCCGTAATTTGCGTTACGCAAAGCACCGTTGTCGGTTATCACTCTGCCCTCTTGCATTACCGAAATAATATATTCGGCAATTTTTTCACTTTCGGCTTCAAGCAGAGTTTTGCCGTTGGATTCATCATAACGGTCAATTACGGTAAGTTCTGCCATTGTGGCACTACTATCGGGGAAAACGCCGCTTGAATTTAAAAATTCTTCTTGATTATAAATTATATTACCGCATTGCCCCGACATAAGACGTGTAAAGAAAAAGTTTACCGCATCGCACACGCCTTTACGACTGCGAAAATTATCAGACAAAATTATTTTTTTAGAATCATCGTCTTTTGCGATTTCAACGGGTATATATTTTGTTTTTTTGTTTAAAAAATTATCGGGATTAGAACCTCTAAAACCGTAAATACTCTGCTTTACATCACCTACAACAAAAAGTTTGCGTTCACGGTTTGAAAGCACATAAAACAGCATATTTTGAAGGTCATTTACATCTTGAAATTCATCAACCAACACTTCATCGTATTTATTGCATAAATCGGTTCCGTTTTCGGTAATTATTATCTCACCGTCTTTATACTCACAAAGCAGACCGAGTGCCAACTGTTCCATATTGTAAAAAGTATATGTGTTTGCCTCGGTAAAGGCTTTAAAAAGACGTTTAGAATATTCGGTAACTATTTCGCACAGTAATTCTATTGCAGGCAGATAACTTTTAATCTTTGTCTGCATTGTTTGACGGTTATTTTCAAAAATTTCAGCAAAAGAATCTACAACTTCTTTCATTGTTTTTTTGCTCTCTTTGAAAATATTTGCATTTTCATCGTCTTTGTCACTTGAAGGAACACGCTCAAAAGATATACCGCTTGAAACTTCGGCAAAAGTATCCCAAACTTTTGTATTTAGTGCATCACGCAAGTTGCAATAAATATCGTACATTTTATCGGCGTATAAAATATATTTTTCGGTATTTTTATTTACGTACTGTGCGGTATCTTGCATTTTTTGTAAACAGTTTTTAATGGTTGACATACGTTTTTCGGCAATGTCAAATGCCATATCGTACCAAGTGTTGCCGATACCGAAATCGGTAATGTATGGCAGTTTTAACTCATCAATAAATTTTTGTGGAAAAGGCAGTTGTTGACTGTATAGATATATACGTGCTATAAGGTCGGTAAGATTTTTTTCATCGTACTCACAGTTTGAAAGTTCTAATAAACGTTCAAATTCTTTTGACGGATTTTGCATATACTCGCCTATAAGTTGCTGCATAACGTTGTTTTCTATACTAACCAATTCAGAACCGTCGCTGATTTTAAAATCGGGTTCAACGCCACATTTTTCAAAATTTTCACGCACAAGTTTAATGCAAAAAGAATCTATGGTGCAAATGTCGGCATTTTGCAATAAATATTTTTGCTTTAATAAATTTACATTGTCTGTATTTTTCTCTATTTCAAGGCATAGACGTTTTTCTATACGGCTTTTCATTTCAGCCGCCGCCGCATTAGTAAAGGTAACTATAAGCAACCTGTCGGCAGAAACCGCAGAGTCAGCATCGGTAAGCATTTTTATAACACGTTCAACCAAAACCGCAGTTTTACCCGAACCCGCCGCAGCGGCAACAAGCACATTGCCTTTTGTTTCAGTCGCCTTTTTTTGCATATCGGTAAGTTTGAATGCCATTAGTTCACCTGCTTTCTTATTTCTTGCATTACTTCAAGATTTGTAATACGCGGTACGGTTTTATGCTTTTTATCACTTATACCGCAAATGCTTTGATATTCGCAGTATTTACACGCACCGCTGTCAAGACCGTCTATTGGGTCGGCGGAAATATCACCGTCATAAATTAATTCGCCCGTTTGTTTAAGTTTTGAATCAATAAATTTGAATATTTGTTCAAAATCGGATTGTTCTATAAAACTGTCCGACGGTGATTTTTCGGAAAATCGAGGTACAAATTCACCTGAATTTTCTTTATCCATAGCGATTATAACATCGCTTTCAGCGGTAAGCAGACCGTTCATTCGGCGTTCGGTTTTGCTACCGTCTTTATCACGACTTGCAGGCATATAAAGAATACCTGCAGGTTTACCGCCGAATTTATCGCTCTTGGTTACGGCATACAAATATATTAACATTTGCATATTTTGTCCAAAAAGTATGTCGGGCAACTTAAAGTCACGGTGACCTGTTTTATAATCTACAATTCTAATATAACCGTTATAGGTATCAAGTCGGTCAACTATGCCGTTAAGTTCTATACTGCCGCCGTTTTCTATGGGTATTTCAATTTCGGGAATATCGGCATTACGCCCAATTTTAAGTTCGCATTTTACGGGTTCAAACTTGCTTTGTGCAAATTCTTTACCAAGGCGGGCAACAACGTATTTTAAACTTCTTTTTATTGTTGATACCAAATATTTAAGATACGGTGTTTCAATATCGCCGTAACCCGAAACCATAGCCAAATATTCATCGGTGTATTTTTCTACCAAATCAGAAATTTGATTTTTATTTAATTCCGCAAGCGATTTTGAATAATCTTCTACCGAGCGTTGTAAAACATAATGCACTATTGTGCCGCGTTGCATTGCATTGAATTCGGCAGGTTGCAAACGTTTTACACCAAGACCGTAACGGCAGAAAAACATAAATCTGCAACGGTTAAAGGTGTCAAATTTTGATGGTGACATCATAACCTTTTGACCAAAGAGTTGTAAAGCCGAATTTTTGTTTATCGACTGCGTATTAAGTTCACCGTACGAGGTTAATTTTTCTATTTTAGATGATGTGTCATCATCGCCCAAAGCGGTAATCAATGTAGCGGTATTAGAAACGTTTTCGGAAACAGAGGAACATAGCATAGAGTATGCACCGTCATAAGTTTCGGGCAAACAATCATCACTTAAATTGCAGGGTTCGGTAACAGTTTTGCAATTAAAACGGTTTTGTATTTCACCCACAAAAGATGACGGTTCTATTGCCGCACCGCTGTCTGAAACGGTGCTGTAACTTATAAAAACGCCGTGTGACGCACAACATACGTTACTGTAGAGCAAACATTCTTCATCTATAGCGGCAGCGTATGTTTTGTCTTGAATTTCAAGACCTAAGTCTATCATTTTTTCACGTTCGCTGTTTATAAACAAACCGTTGTTTTGTTCGAAACAAGGAAAAACGCCCTGATTAGCACCCATAATAAACACATATTTAGGGCGTGAAGGCCTTATGCGGTCGGCTGCACCGAAAATAGCCTCATCTACCATTTGCGGAATTACACCTACCGTAGTAAGATTAACCGATGTTTTCAAGGCCTCTATATATTCAGATTTTGTAATTTGTGCTTCACCGAAACATACCGTAAGACTGTTTAGTATTTGCATAACGCTGTCCCACGATTGTATAACAGCATCGTTATAAAGGGTGTTGCCGCTACTGTAATATTCTTTAGCAATTTTCTTAAAACTTTCTGCAGCATTACATTCGGATAGTAATTTTACCAACGCACGCGACATATCCGCGGCAGTGCCCGAAAATATTTTTTTGAATTCTGCCAAAGGTTCTATTGCCTTTTTTCTAAGCAGATTTATAGCATCTAATTTTTTTATTGCCTTATCACTCAAAACATCTGAAGCCGAAAAGCCGTCGGGGTTCATCTTCCATTCGGTAGCCCAAGTTTTACCGTCTATACCCCACAAATAAGTGTAATTTTCAAGTGTGGCAATTTCATCGGGATTAAGAATATTTATACCCGATTTATGAAAACGCAAAATATTTTCGGTAGTAAATGCAACCGAAACATCTACCGCCGCCATTACCGAAGTGGCTGTAGGCATAGATGAGAGCGATACACGTTTGTCTATAAAACAACTTACATTATTTTTTTTGCAGGCTATTTCAAGGGCATCTTCATACAAAGAGGTGTCACGTGCGGCAACCACAAAATCACTGTATTTTGCACCCGTTTTGCGAACTATACTTCTGATATTTCTTGCAACAAAATCCGTTTCGGCATAAATGCCGTCAGCACGGCAAACGGTAATGTTATTACTTTGACCGCAAAAATCGGTTTTACCTGTTGCCATAAATTCTTCAAGGGCAGCCAAATCGGAATTAACGTAGTTACTACCGTTTAAAACTATATCATCTAAAACTTGAACATTGTATTTGCTTGCAATATTTAAAATTTTGTTTTTTACTTTTTTAATATTTGAAAATACGCCCAATTCACGCTTATCACTCGGATTATCAACCAAAGTTACGGTGACGTTTTCCGCTTGAGAAATTATGCGTTCTAAAATTTTGTACTGCTGACCTGAAAAGCCCTTAAAAGAATCAACAAAAACTGTTTTACCGCCAAAATAATTATGATTTTCCAAAGCGTAATAAAGTTTTGTAAGACGGTCGGTATTGTCTATAAATTTTTCGCATAAAACGGCATCGTAATTTTCGTAAATTAACGCCGTATCGGATAATTTAAGAGCAAGTTGCTCATCGGGGGTATTGGCGGCGGCTGTGTATAAATCCTCCGCTGAAATAAAATTCAATTTGAATTCGTTTACCGCATCTAACATAATGCGTGCAAAACTTGAAGAATAAATATATTTTTTAAAACGTTTAAGTTCGGCACTTGATATTTTTATCGCTTTATTTATTAAAATTATTTTATCGGCATCGGTAACACTTTCGCCGCAAATTCCACCGTTTATACGCTCTATTTCATCACATATACGGCTGAAACTCATAACCGAAACCTTTTGTGCCAAGCCGTCACCGACTGCATCGAGAATATTTTTTTCGCTTTCAAACGAAAACTGCTCAGGTACCAACAAAACAGGTTGTTTACCATGAGTTAAGCACTCTGATATTTTTTGAGTTGCGGTATAAGTTTTACCGCTTGAAGCACGTCCTAAAATAAATTGTAACATTAATTTTCACCGCCTGAATTATATTTTAACATATTTTTGTTTGTAACTCAATTATAATCGTTTGAATGTGTCAAATTCAGTACATTAAATTAAAAATTTGCAAATTTTGGTTATATAATATTATTTCAAATTGGTGATTGTATATAATCAAAAACCGTATTATACTGTTAAAATGACAGAATATAATTATAAGGCTTAAAAATCATCGCAAATTTAAAAACTACTGAAAAGAGGTAAAAATATGTTCAATCAAATTACAAATGAGGCAAAAAACGTAATTAGCGAACTTATAGATGTATCTAACATTCAAAGCGGCGAATTATTAGTAGTTGGCTGTTCTTCAAGCGAAATTGTAGGCGGCACTATTGGTAAAACTTCAAGTATTGAAGCGGCTGAGGCACTTTTTAAGGGCATATACCCCACCCTTAAAGAAAAAGGAATTTTTTTGGTTGCCCAATGTTGTGAACACCTAAACCGAGCACTTATACTTGAACGTGACGCGGCAGAAAAATTCAATTTAGAAATTGTAAACGTAAAACCGCAAATTAAGGCGGGTGGTTCTTTTGCGACTACGGTATGGAACAACCTTGAAAACCCAATTGCAGTTGAACACATAAAGGCAACAGCCGGCATAGATATAGGCAACACACTAATAGGTATGCATTTAAGGGATGTAGCCGTACCTGTAAGACTTTCGGTAAAAAGCATAGGCAAAGCACCCATTGTTTGTGCCAGAACACGACCTAAATTTATAGGTGGTGAACGTGCAACATATTGCGATTTCTTAAAGTGATATTCAAAGCACAGTCACGTTAAATTGCTTATTGTTGACAAACTTATATTTTTGTGTTAAAATCCGTGCAAATAATTCATTTGCACAGGAGAAAGTTATATGAAAAAAGAAACAAATGCTTTAACCGATTGGGACAGAATGGTGTCGGGCAAACTGTATAATCCTTCAAGCCCCGATGTTGTAAAAAAACATTTTAAAGGTATGTCACTTTGCGAAAAATTCAATCGCATACCACTAAAAAGAATAAGGGCAAAACAACGCACTCTTGAAAAACTTATACCCTCTGCAAAAGGTAAAAATTTAGGCGTATTTGCACCGTTTTATTGCGAATACGGTGTTAATATACATGTAGGCGAAGAATGTTTTGTAAATTATAACTGCACTTTTTTAGATGTATCGCCAATAACCCTCGGAAACGGCGTTTGGGTTGGTGCTAATGTAACAATGGCAACCCCTAATCACCCGCTTATTGCCGAAGAACACCTTAATGCCGACTACCCCGACGGCAGACACGACCTTGAGTTTTCTGACCCGATTACAATAAAAGACGGTTGTTGGATATGCTCATCGTCTACAATTTGCGGCGGCGTAACAATAGGTGAAAACAGCGTTGTTGCGGCAGGTTCGGTAGTTACACGTGATGTACCGCCCAACAGTTTAGTGGCAGGCGTGCCTGCAAGGGTTATACGCCAAATTGACAGTAATGATCGCATAAACGTTTTAGACACCTATTTAAAAAATGAAAAACCGCTGTCAC
>CAZUYL010000020.1:0-18666 GCA_964624945.1 uncultured Ruminococcus sp.
GTTCGGGTATTTTTATAAAAAATGTCAAAAAAGTGAATATTTTTTATTGACTTATTTATTAAAATTTGTTATTATTATTTTGTAAATTTATGCTGTGATTTTTATACGCTTTTTATTAAATCGCAGTTAATTTTTAAAAAATTATTGACCAAACAGGTGAAAGGATGGTTGTTCAATGAAAGTTTTATTGAACAAGAGCAAGGTACTTGTAACTTACATATCTGTGCTCGCTATACTGGCAGTTTCAATATTGTCGGTATTTACAGGTGTCGGTTTTACCGCTACGGCGGACGAATCCGGCAATGCCGAGGTGTCTTATCCGCTCAATAATGTTTATGATGCAGATTACACACCAAGTAATGAAGGCATAATTTATAAAGAAATCGATTATTCCGTAAAAACGGAAACTTCAAACTTTACCGGTTATGACGCTACTTTCTGGCTTACAGGCGAGGGTGACGGTACAGCAACAAACCCATTCATTATTAAAACCGCCAACCAATTTGCCGCAGTAGTAACAGGTAATTTAAGATATTTTGATGATGTTGCAACAACACTCGACATCTCAAAATACAATATTGTTAATACTGCCGAGGCAGGTAGACCTGCTACATATTATCTCGACACTAAAGGTCTTAACTTTAAGGTTGCCGATAATATTAGGTTCTTTAATATGAATAATACGGATTCAACTGCTGACTTTACAGGTGATATGACTGTAGAGCAGGTTAATTCCGAATTGGCAAATGCAACTACTACTGTTAATTGGACTTCTTACAAATCATTCTCGGGTAACTTTGACGGTAACGGTGTTGTTGTTTGCGGTTTAAAAGCAAAGAGTTATTATGCGGGTATGTTCCCTCGAATAGATGCTAACAGCGTTATTAAAAATCTTACAGTTAAAAACAGTTATTTTGAAGGCGATCAGGCTGCTGCTTTTGTTTCAAGACTTGATGTTGCTCTTTCAATTACATTCTATAACTGTGCGGCATACAATAACTCTGTAATAAGCACAAGTAATAAAGATGCTTTAGGTCGCGGCGGTATATTCACCGCACTTTCCGCTAATCAGGAAACCGTAATTCTTATAGAAAACTGTTTGACATACGGCAACGTTGCTAAAAACTCGGTTAACGATATTACCTACAGTATATACGGTTGGGTTCACAGTAGCAAAAATGCAACTGTCAAAAACAGCATAATTTTAGATACTGCACCGCATACCTTGTTCCATAGTTACAATGCATTCTACAGATCAAACTACTCAGGTGTTTACACTAACGCAGTAGGTACTCCTTTTGAAAATAATGACGGCACTGCCGTATATAAGTATAATTATGAGGTTAAAGACGGCATTGTAACAGGTAATTTTGACAAATTTGAAGGTGACGTTTCTAAGGGGGTTAACTATTCAAGAGAATTTGCCGTTGATGAAATTGCTTATGCCGATGCAAGTGCAATTAAGGGGGCTACTTCGTTAGAGCACCTTGATTCATCTTCTTGGACTTTTAACGCAAACGGCTATCCTACACCTAAAGTTTATTATAACCCCCGTGAATTCTCTGCAGGCACAACTTGGTCGGGCAAATGCTCACTTTATTTTGCAGGCGGTGAAGGTACAAAAGCCAATCCTTATGAAGTAAGTAATACCGAAGAATTCGTATTAATGCTTACCACATCAAAAGCAGGTCAATATTATAAACTTACCGCTGATATTACAATCAACGATACAACCGCTCCTGATTGGACCGCTAACGCTAAACGTTGGTTCACTTCTAACGACATTGCTCCATTTGAAGCAACACTTGAAGGTAACGGTTATACAGTATCGGGTATTTATTATGACGGTTCACAGGCAGGCTCTGATTTAGGTCTTATTCCTTCACTCGGTTCGGGTGCTGCTATTAACAACATTAAAATAGCAAATTCTGAATTTAACGGCAATGCATCTTCAAATATGGGTGCACTTGCAGGTTTGGTTGTAGATAATTGTGCTAAAGTGCTTAAATTAAGTGCTGTTACAGTTGAAGATACCGTTACATTTAACGGCGGTGCCGCAATAGGCGGTATTGTTGGTAAAGTTGGTTATTCAGCAGTTAATATTACCGACAGCCTTTCAAAAACAAGCGGTCTCTTCAGCGAGGTTACAGGTCAGGCTACCGTTAAACGTTGCATATCTGTAGGTGCATACCCGTTCAAGAGCGACAAATACATTAAAGCCGAAAACATTTTCACCGATACCGCAGGTTTAGAAATCGCCGGTGTAACGGTTGTTGAAAATGCAACACTTAAAGGCGATACAGCCGAAACCACATTGCAAGGTTTTGACTTTACTTCAGGTTGGAACATCTCTGCCGACGGTTACCCGGTACCTACAGGTGCCGCAGCATCTGCAAACGGTGTTAAGGGTGAAGTTTGGTCAGGTGCAATTGCTACAAGTTTTGCAAGCGGTTCAGGTACTGAAAATGATCCTTGGATAATCGAAACTCCCGAACAGTTGGCATTTTGCGTAAGCACACCGCGTCCTAATATTAATGGCGTTAATTATGCAAATTCTGACGCACGTGTTTACTATAAATTAGGTGCCGATATTTACCTCAACGATGTTGACGGCAACCTTTGGAGCAGTAAAGTTGGTTGTAACGAATGGTTTACACATTCAACCGTTGTACAGTATTCAGGTTTTAAAAACGTTACTTTTGACGGTGATGGCTATGTAGTATACGGTTTGTATTTCAACCACACCGACCCCGATGACGATTATGTTCGTGTTGGTTTGTTCCCGATGATTGACTACGGTACAATTGTTCAAAACGTAGGTATTTCGGAAGCATATTTAAACGGTGTTATCGAACCCACCGATTCTAAAAACGAAGATGCAATGGGTGCTTTTGCAGGTATGGTTGCTTTATGGAACACCAACGACTTTACCCCACTTGATCCTAAAGATTCTGTGGCAAACAGTGCTATTATTAAAACTCCCGAATATCAGGCAAAAGAACCTAAGTTCTACAACTGCTTTGTAGACCATACATGTTATATTTCTTCTAAGAGACCCGGCGGTTTTGTAGGTACAACAGGTGCTACTGTGCATTTCCAAAACTGCGTATTCACAGGTACACTCGGTGGCCCTGATGATGAAATTCAAAAAGGTTCATTTGTAGGTTTTGACTGGGGTTACGGTTCATCAATGTGGCTTTGCCTGTCGTTGCCGCAAACTTGCGATATTCCTTCAGGCGGTCCTTCTAACAGTGCATGGCGTACAGCCGAAGCCGACCTTGTTATCGACGCTTATGCTTCATACTACTTCTCTAAAACATTTGTTGCAAACACCGGTTACACAAGACTTACCAAACCTGAAATGCGTTTAGGTCAACTTGCTAAAGACACTATGACCAAACTCAATTGGGAAGAAACCTTAGGTGACGGCGGCACATGGCGTGTTGTTGAAGACGGTACACCTGTACTTGCAGTATTCGGCAAACACCGTTCAGCCGAAGAACTTGAAAAATTCTCTGATACCAATTTCACTCCGCCCGAAGTTACAATAACACTTGTTTCAGGTACTAATGATATCGATTTAGATGCCCTTAAAGGACCTATGTATTCAAAGGTTAATTTACCGACACTCACACGTGAAGGCTACACATTTACCGGTTGGTATGCGTTCTCTGACAATTCACTCTTGTATCCTTATGATACATTTATTGCACGTGACGTTGTTTTGTATGCAGGTTGGGAACCGATAGGTTTCATTCTTGACTTTGAAAGTCATACTGACTCTAAGTGGGATTACGATACTGACTATTGGCGTATGAACAAGCCCGGTGTTAAGGGTGGTTACAAAAACGCATATGTACGTAACGGTAGTAAATCGTTGCATTTGTTGGGTGAAAAATCTGACACTTCGGATGCATTGCTCAACTACGAAGATATGCTTGAAATCGGCAAAACCTACACAATGAGTTTCTGGGTAACTACCGATAAAGCCAACAACCCCGCAACCATTCTCTCACTTGTTCACAATTCAATACCTGTTTATTTAGACAGCGAAGTTGCATCTGAAACAATGGTTGTTATTAAAGGCCTTAAAGTAGGCGAATGGGTACAGTACACCTACACATTTACCGCACAAAGCAAGTGGATTTCGTTTAGAGCAACAGGCGATTCAAGTTTGTATTTTGATGATATCCAAATTATGCCGATTGAGTCTAACGGTACATCAAACGTTGTAAACCTTGTGCAAAATTCTGACGGCACAATCAGTTCCGGCAACGACATCACATCACCTAAAACTGCCGATACAATTACAGTTACCGCAATGGTTTCAGCATTAATTGCATGTGCTGTAATATTGGTTGTTACAAGAAAAAATCTTGTAGAAGTTATTGATAATTAATACAGAAAGGATGGATTGAATTATATGAAAAATTTTAATATTTCTCTTAAAAAAATTATATGTCTTTTACTTGCTGTATTAATGCTTATCTCGGTTGCAGGTTGTGCAAAAAAGGGTAAAACAGTAAAAAAAGTTGTTAAGAAAAAGGTTATTATTGTAAATGAAGACAACAATAATAATACCGAAGAAACACCTTCTGACGATGACCGTGATGAAGAAGAGGAGCCTACAACTGAGGCTCCTAAAGAAGAGAAAAAGAATTTGGGCAAACGTGATCTTCCACCTGAAAAGACCACTAAGACCAGATACGTTGAAACATTTACTCCAGAATTTGAATATGACTACGCCGATTGGTCAGGTCCTCAGGGCTACGTTGTAGTTTATTCACATTCAAACGGCAATAACAAAGTTTCGGCAAGCAGACTTGTTACATTTTTCAAAGATAAATACAAGGTAACACTTGCTGATCCTGTTAAAGATACCGATCCTATAGCACTCAACGCCGAAAAGAAAATTCTTGTTGGCGATACCGCATTTAAAACCTCTTCACTTTCAGAAACCGATTACGCTGTAACATTGCTTGCAAACGGTGACCTTTTCTTTGAAGGCGGTCACTTTGCAATGGTTGAAGCCGCTGTAAAATGGTTTGAAACTGTTGAGGTTAAAGCGGGCAAGGTTGCGGTTCTCAGCGGTAAACAAGAAGGTTTTACCTCTACCGTTACTTTAAACGGCAAAACATACAACTATGTATGGGGCGACGAATACGACGGTGATTTCATTTACGACTCTAACAAATGGTCGCAAGAATTATTCGGTAACGGCGGCGATATTAAAAACGCTTTCGGCGACCGTGCTCTTAACACCGTTGAAAACGGCAGACTTAAAATGTATGGCAGACGTTATCTTGACGAGGCTGACCCTAACATCGGTTATGCTATAAGCGGTGCAACCGTTACAAGTAATACAATGCTTTTCAGAAACGGTTATCTCGAATTTAGAGCAAGACTTCCTTATATGAAGGGTGCTTTCCCTGCAATTTGGACTATGACTTCAAGTGCAGGCCTTCAAAAAGCAGTACCTAACTACAATGTAGATATG
The DNA here is from genome assembly GCA_964624945.1 of uncultured Ruminococcus sp. Classification (GTDB taxonomy): domain Bacteria; phylum Bacillota; class Clostridia; order Oscillospirales; family Acutalibacteraceae; genus UBA737. The sequence goes on from CAZUYL010000020.1 coordinate 5,498, forward strand.
GGTGACGGTTGCGGTATCTACAAAAACCGTGCATTTGACCTTGAGTTTGACCTTTTTGAGTCATTTGCCGATACCGATCACTTTACTACAACAATTCACAAGTGGTACACCAATATTAAAGACTACGAAAAAGACGAATACGGCGTTTACGTTGCTAAAATTTTATCACGTAACGGTGATATCGACTTTACAGGTCACTTTAACCAAATTCCTACTTTGGTTGATGCAAACAAAGAAACAGGTGAAACTGTATACAAAAATTATCCTAAGTACGGCACATTCGGTAGTACTGCACTTACTCAACAGTATTCACAGTTCTACACCGACGCATCTAAGGGTTACAACTGGGGTTACTACTTCACCGAAGATGAAATTGCAACTATAAATGAGGATTACCACGTTTACAGTTTCCATTACACCTCTGATCATTGTACAGTTTACTTTGACGGCAAAGCATTCCTTGATTTTGATTGGGATATTGCTTATGACTATGCTAACAAGGTTGACGTTTCAAACAATAACAACGGTGTAGGTTACAATTTCTGGCAATATCTTATGTATGATATGATGATTTATACTCCCGAAGGCGTTAAGCAACACGGTGCCGATAAATATCTCGATGTTACCGATTTACCGTTTGAAATGCTTATTGACTACGTACGTATTTATCAAGATCCTACCGATGCTGCACAGGCTATTTACTATCCTGCAGGTCAAGAATAATTTTTAAATTTTCAAGAGCGACATTTCTTTACAGAAGTGTCGCTCATTTTTTTGTTTGTAAAAAGGTTTATAGGGCATACTTATTTTGGTGATTTTGTGTTTGATAATTTTTATGCTAAAACTTTTGCCAAGCGGTCAACAATTTCTTTTTTTATTATTACTTTGCTGTTACTTACCTGTATTTTAAGAACCGCCGTAATTACAACAGGTGGCTACGGTGAACTGCAAAAAAATCAATCGGAATATAAAATTAAAGTCGCAAAATTGCGTGGCACTATTTACGATTGCAATATGTATCCGTTTACAAATCAGTCAACCAAAACGGTAGCGGCGGTGTCACCCGCGGCAAAAAATTCTACCGTTTTATATAATGCGATAGCAAGCGGCGAAATAGAAAATATAGATGCCCTGCTTGCTAACAATAAACCTACGGTTTGTGATGTTGATAAATCTATAGAAAGTTACGGTATTACCACAACAGATGTTTTTTTGCACACTCCCACAAATAATAACGCCTGCCACATAATAGGCTACGTTAATTCCGATGGGCACGGCGTATCGGGTTTAGAATATGCGTATGATAATTTGTTATATTCAAACGAATATATTTCGGCTGTATTTACGGTAGACGGCAAGGGCAATGTGCTTAAAGGAATTAAACCTTATTTCGAAAAAAATTCATCGGCGGTATATAGCGGCGTTGTAACAACACTTGATATTAACATACAAAATATTGTTTACAACGCCGCAAAAAAACTAAACGGCGGTTGTGCTGTGGTAAGCGAAGTTGCAAACGGTAAAATAAGGGGTATGGTGAGCGTTCCCGAATATGATATAAATAATATAACCGACAGTTTGCAAAGTGAAAATTCGCCCTTTATTAACCGTGTTTTAACGGCCTACAGCGTGGGTTCGGTTTTTAAACCCTGCGTAGCCGTTGCGGCTATTGAAAGCGGTAAGGGTGATTTAGTGTTTGAATGTTCTGGGCGTGTAAAAATAGGTGACCGCAATTTTAAATGTCACAATTTATCAGGTCACGGCAATATGAATTTATGTACCGCACTTGCACACAGTTGTAACTGTTATTTTTACAATTTAGGGTTAAATACAGGTGCAAAAGCGGTGCTTGATGTTGCATCTGCTCTAAATTTTGGTTTTAAAATAAGAATAGCGGATAACCTTTCGGCATCGAGCGGTAATATTTCAAATTTAAACCGTGTTTCAACCAATGCCGCATTGGCTAATTTAAGCATAGGTCAAGGTGACTTATTGTTAAGCCCCGTGGCAATGCTCAATTTGTACTCTGCAATAGCAGGTGACGGTGGCTATTGTTTGCCCTCTATTGTAGAAAAAACTATAAAAAACGGCGTTGAACAGCAATACAAAATTTCAAATAAAACCCGTGTTATGAGCGTTGAAACTGCCGCACTTTTGCGTGAATATTTAAAAACGGTAATTACCGACGGCACTGGTAAAGAGGCGGCAACCCACAAATGCACCGCCGCAGGCAAAACCGCAACCGCACAAACGGGTAGATTTTACGAAAACGGAACTGAAATTACAAACAGTTGGTTTTGCGGATTTTTTCCGTACGAAAATCCAAAATATACCGTTGTTGTAATGAGCGATGTAAAATCAAATGTAAGCACCGCATCGGTTTTTGCAGAAATTGTCGATAACATTACCGAACTTAATTTAAAAGCGTAAATATTGCTTGACAATACAACGGTGTTTTAGTATAATTGTATACAGATATACAAATGAGGTGAAAATGAATGCTTGAACTTTCAAACAAGACAAATTTATTGGAAGAAAACAACTATAAATATTCTTTGCAAGACGTTGCAGAACCCAATCTGTACCGTGAATTTTACAGTTATGATGATGTTCCGCGTATAGCCTTCAACCATAGACGTGTTCCTATGAATATGCCTAAGGACATTTGGATTACCGACACATCTTTACGTGACGGTCAACAGTCGGTAGAACCGTATACAGTAGAACAAATTGTAAATCTTTATAAACTTATGTCAAAACTCGGCGGTCCTTACGGAATTATTCGCCAAACAGAGTTTTTTGTTTACAGCAAAAAAGACCGTGAAGCAATTGAAAAATGTCAGGAATTAGGATTAAAATTCCCCGAAATTACTACTTGGATACGTGCCAATAAAGAGGATTTTAAACTTGTAAAAGATTTGGGCATTCGTGAAACGGGCATTTTGGTTTCTTGCAGTGATTATCACATTTTCAAGAAACTTAAAATGACACGTCAACAAGCCCTTGATACATATTTATCGGCAGTAGCACAGGCTTTTGAGGCAGGCGTTATGCCGAGATGCCATCTTGAAGACATAACCCGTGCCGATTTTTACGGTTTTGTTGTTCCTTTTGTAAACGAACTTATGCGTATGTCAAAAGATGCAGGTATTCCCGTGCGTATACGTGCTTGCGATACAATGGGTTACGGTGTGCCTTATTCTGAAGTGGCATTACCGAGAAGTGTGCCCGGTATTATTTACGGTTTGCAACATTATTCCGACGTTCCGAGCGAAATGCTCGAATGGCACGGTCATAACGATTTTTACAAGGCGGTTACCAACGCTTCAACAGCGTGGCTTTACGGTGCATCGGGCGTTAACTGTTCTTTGCTTGGCATTGGCGAACGCACAGGCAATGTTCCGCTTGAGGCCATGGTTATGGAATACGCCGCATTACGCGGTTCGTTTGACGGTATGGACACCACCGTTATAACCGAAATTGCCGATTATTTTAAAAATGAAATGGGTTACGATATACCTGTAATGACTCCCTTTGTGGGCAGAAACTTTAATGTTACCCGTGCAGGTATTCACGCTGACGGACTTTTAAAAGATGAGGAAATTTACAACATATTCAATACCGATAAAATTTTAAACCGTCCTGTATCGGTTCTGCTTGGCAAAACATCGGGCCTTGCTGGTATTGCTTATTGGATAAATCAAAACTATAAATTAAGTGGTGATAAAGCGGTTGACAAACGCAGCGATTTAGTTGTAAAAATGAAGGCGTGGATTGACCGTGAATACGAAGATGGCAGACAAACAAGCCTTTCTAATCAAGAAATCGAAGAAAAAATCACCGAATTTTCGGGAGGTAAATTATGATAGAGCATAAAACGGTATCGCTTGCCGATCAAGTGTTTAAAAAACTTGAAACCGATATTTTAAGCGGCAAATATCAACGAGGCGAAAGTCTTACCGAAAGCAGACTTTCTGTAGAACTCGGTGTAAGCCGCACACCTATACGTGAGGCTTTACGCCGTCTTGAACAGGAGCATTTAATTGAAGAGGCTTCTAAGGGCGTGGTTGTTGTAGGCATAAGCGAAAAAGACCTTGCCGATATTTTTGAAATACGCAACGCACTTGAGGGTAAAGCAGCGGCACTTGCGGCTGAAAATTACACCGAAGGTCAAATTGATATTTTGCGTGAGGCACTTGAATTTCAAGAATTTTATTTAAGCAAACACGATGCCGACCGCATTAAAAGTATGGATAGCCAATTCCACGAAACAATATACAAAATGAGCGGCAGTACTGTTTTGTACGATGTGCTTATGCCATTGCACAAAAAAATTCTTAAATACCGCAAGGCATCGGTTTCAAATAACAGCCGTGCAGAAAACTCTGTTGCCGAACACCGTGCAATTTACACTGCAATCGCAGAACATAATTCAAATCTTGCAAAACAACTTACCGAACAACATTTAAAAAATGCATATAATCATATTTTAAAAAAGGAGAATTGATTATGGGTTATACAATAGCACAAAAAATAATTAAAGAACATTTGGTATCGGGTGATATGACACCGGGTAGTGAAATATCGCTCAAAATCGACCAAACATTGACACAAGATGCCACAGGCACAATGGCTTACTTAGAGTTCGAAACAATGGGGCTCAAACGTGTTAAAACCGAAAAAAGTGTTGCTTACATAGACCACAACACTTTGCAATCGGGCTTTGAAAATGCCGATGACCACAGATACATACAGTCGGTAACATCAAAACACGGTATCTATTTTTCACGCCCAGGTAACGGTATTTGCCATCAAGTACATCTTGAACGTTTTGGTAAACCCGGTAAAACACTTATAGGTTCTGACAGCCATACCCCAACAGGCGGCGGTATCGGTATGCTTGCTATGGGTGCCGGCGGTCTTGACGTTGCAGTTGCTATGGGCGGCGGTGCATACTTTATTACAATGCCTAAAATGTATAAAGTTAATCTTACGGGTAAATTAAAACCTTATGTAACCGCTAAAGACATCAGCCTTGAAATTTTGCGTATTTTGTCTGTTAAAGGCGGTGTAGGTGCTATTATAGAATGGGGCGGCGAAGGCATTAAAAACCTTACTGTGCCCGAACGTGCCACCATTACCAATATGGGTACCGAACTTGGTGCTACAACATCAATTTTCCCGTCTGATGAGGTAACAAAGGCATTCTTAAAAGCCGAAGGTAGAGAGCAAGATTACATTCCGCTTTCAAGTGATCCCGATGCGATTTACGATAAAGTAATCGACATAAATCTTGATGAATTAAAACCCCTTATTGCGTGTCCTCACAGCCCTGATAACGTTGTAACTGTTGAGTCACTCAAAGGCACAAAGGTTGATCAGGTTTGCATAGGTTCTTGCACAAACTCGTCACTTATGGATATGTTAAAGGTTGCCGCTATGCTTAAAGGCAAAACCATTAAACCGTCGGTTAGCCTTTCAATTTCTCCGGGTTCAAAACAAGTTCTTGCAATGCTTGCCGATTGCGGTGCTTTGAGCGATATTATAGCAAGCGGTGCACGTATTCTTGAATCTGCTTGCGGACCGTGTATCGGTATGGGATTTTCGCCGAACAGTGCAGGTGTGTCTTTGCGTACATTTAACCGCAACTTTGAAGGCAGAAGCGGTACAGCAGATGCAGGTGTTTATCTTGTTTCACCCGAAACTGCAGTTGCAGCAGCACTTACCGGTGAAATTACCGACCCGACAACTTTGGGCGGCAGCATTAAAATTAAAATGCCTAAAAAGTTCAAAATAGATGACAGTGCTGTTATTGCACCCGCACCCGAATGTTGTGCAGACAGCGTTGAAGTATTACGCGGACCTAACATTAAGCCGTTCCCCGAATCAAAACCGCAAACCGACAATTTCACCGCAGAAGTTGCCCTTAAAGTTGGCGACAATATTACAACCGACCATATTATGCCGGCAGGTGCTAAAATATTGCCTTACCGTTCAAATATTCCTCATTTGTCACAATTCTGCTTCGGTGTATGTGATAAATCGTTCCCCGAACGTGCAAAAGCATTGGGTGAGAGCATTATTGTCGGCGGTAGCAACTACGGTCAAGGTTCTTCACGTGAGCATGCCGCACTTGTGCCTATGTATTTAGGTGTAAGGGTTGTTATTACAAAAAGTTTTGCACGTATTCACGTAGCAAACCTTATAAATTCTGGCATTATGCCGCTTACATTTAAAAACGCAGATGATTATGATAAAATAAATCAAGGTGATAAATTGTCACTTTCAAATGTGTTTGACGGTATGGATAACGGCAGCATAGTTCTTAAAAACGAAACAAACGGTGAAGAAATCGAACTTGTTTGCGAATTTACCGAACGTCAAAAGAAAATATTAAAAGCAGGCGGTTTATTAGCCTACACAAAACAGGGTGAATAATATGGAACAGTATATAAATCAAGCAGTATCACAATTTGAAAAACTTTTGCGTGAGCAAATAGCACGTCAGCAAAAAATGGAACAGGACAGCGGTGCTATTGATTATACCGCTCTTGATAAAATTGTCATCGGTGTATGCGGCGGTGACGGAATAGGACCTATTATTTCAAGCGAAGCCGAAAAACTTTTACGCTTTTTGCTTAAAAATGAGGTTGAAAGCGGCAGGGTAGAAATCAAAAACATTGAGGGCCTTACAATCGAAAACCGTGTTGCTAAAAATCAGGCAATACCCGATGACGTTTTAGCCGAGATTAAATCTTGCCACGTTATATTAAAAGGACCTACAACAACTCTTAAAGGCGGCACACTTGAAAGTGCAAACGTTGCAATGCGACGTGAACTTGACCTTTATGCAAATGTAAGACCCGTTTGCGTACCCGACCAAAATATCGACTGGACATTTTTCAGAGAAAATACCGAGGGCGAATATGTTTTAGGCTCAAAGGGTGTTGAAATTCCCGACACATTGGCATTTGACTTTAAAGTAACCACAAATGCAGGTACACGCCGCATAGCACGTGCCGCATTTGAATATGCCAAAAATAACGGCAAAAAAAATGTAGCCATTGTTACAAAGGCTAACATTATGAAAAAAACCGACGGCAAATTTTCTGAAATATGCCACGAAATTGCTAAAGAATATCCCGAAATTACCGCTGATGAGTGGTATATTGATATTATGACCGCAAATCTTGTAAACGAGAAAATCCGCAGCGGTTTCGAAGTATTTTTAATGCCTAATCTTTACGGCGATATCATTACCGATGAAGCGGCTCAAATTCAAGGCGGCGTTGGTACTGCAGGCAGTATGAACCTTGGTGACAGATACGCTATGTTTGAGGCCATTCACGGTTCGGCACCGCGTATGATAGAGCAGGGTATAGGCAATTACGCCAACCCAACAAGTATTTTTAAGGCTACCGAAATGTTGCTTAATCACATTGGTTTTAAAACACAGGCAGAAAAACTTAACAAGGCACTTTCTATTTGTACAGAAACCGAAAAGAAGGTTGTAGTAACAGGTGATACCGACGGTGCAACCTGTGCCGATTTCAGTAAATACGTAATGGACACAATAACCGCTCTATAATGGTTAAAATACCCATAGAAAAAAGACAAAGTCTTATTTGAGACTTTGTCTTTTTTTGAAACAAATTATAAAAAATTAATTTTTAAGGCTTTGCATTGGTGCGGGTATTTTACCGCCACGGTTAATAAACTTTTTGGGGCTTGCTTTAAGGTTTACATCCATTATAGGACCTTCACCCAAAAGACCGCCGAAATTAAGTTCTTCACCGGCATTTTTATTAATTGCCGGAATAACACGAACTGCGGTGGTTTTTGAGTTGACCATACCAATTGCGGCTTCATCGGCAATAATTGCCGAAATGGTTTCGGGCGGTGTATCACCTGGAATTACAACCATATCAAGACCTACCGAACAAACCGCTGTCATAGCCTCAAGTTTTTCTATTTTAAGGTCACCGCTTCTTGCGGCGGCAATCATACCCTCATCTTCAGATACAGGTATAAATGCACCTGAGAGTCCGCCTACCGAATTGCATGCCATTACGCCACCTTTTTTAACGGCATCGTTAAGCATTGCAAGTGCGGCAGTTGTACCGTGTGTACCGCACACATCAAGGCCGATTTCTTCAAGTATTCTTGCAACCGAATCGCCAACTGCAGGGGTTGGTGCTAATGATAAATCAACTATACCAAAAGGTACGCCGAGTCTTTTTGCGGCTTCGGTGCCTACAAGTTGACCTACTCTTGTAATTTTAAATGCGGTGCGTTTTATGGTTTCGGCAACGTCGCCTAAATCACCGTCACATTTTTTAAGTGCCGAATAAACAACACCGGGTCCCGACACACCAACGTGAATAACGCAGTCGGGTTCGCTAACACCGTGAAAAGCACCTGCCATAAACGGATTATCTTCAGGTGCGTTGCAAAATACAACAAGTTTAGCAGGGCCTATGCAGTCGCGGTCGGCTGTAAGCAATGCACTTTCACGCACAACTTCACCCATAAGTTTTACGGCATCCATATTAATGCCTGCTTTTGTTGAACCCACATTTACAGATGAGCAAATATTTGTTGTTTCGCTTAAAGCACGCGGAATTGATTTTATAAGTTCAATATCGCCTGCTGAAAAACCTTTTTGCACAAGGGCAGAATAACCGCCTATAAAGTTAACACCAACGGTGTCGGCGGCACGTTGTAATGCTTTTGCGTATTTTACGGGGTCACCGCCCGATACCGCAACAAGCATTGCAATAGGCGTTACAGATATGCGTTTATTAATTATCGGAATACCGTATTCCGCCTCGATGTCGCAACCAACTTTTACAAGGTTGCCTGCAAGACGCACAATTTTGTTGTAAACTTTTTCGCAAGAAACATCAATATCGCTATCGGCACAGTCAAGCAAAGAAATACCCATTGTGATTGTGCGTATATCAAGGTTGTCTTGGCGTATCATATTTACGGTTTCTAAAATATCGTTAAGATTAATCATAAACTTTTACCCCAATTAGATGTGATGCATTGTGTTGAAAATATCTTCGTGCATAACACGTATTTCAACGTTGAGTTCTTTGGCTAAATTTTCCATAGAATTTTTAAAATCTGCAAATGGGCAGTTTAATGAGTCAATGTCGGTAAGCATTACCATTACAAACATATCCTGTAAAACCGATTGTGTAATATCCACAATGTTTACATTGTGTTCGGCACATTTTGCACTAACAGCCGCGGTTATACCTACGGTGTCTTTTCCTATTACGGAAATTACTGTTTTTTTCATAAAGTATCCCTCATATCTTCTAATAATTTTTCGCGGCGAGAAGAAAGTTCTGCCGAAAATACGTCTTTTATAACCATTATAATAAGTGCACATCCAAGTGATGCAATGCTTATTATATAAAAAGGCAGATAAAAATACCCCGCTACAAATGTTATTGCGGCACCGCCTACACAGCACAGTGCAACCGATTTAAGCAAAGATATATTTTGATCACCGAAAATTAAACCGTTTATGCAGTTTTTAATAAATTTTCGCAATTTAAACAACGCCACTACCGCAAATGGAAAAGACGGATAGCAGGTTAGCATAACTACCGCAGGTAAGCCTGCATCTTTGTGTTTGATTTCAACAAACCACGTTATAATGTAAGGTAAAGTGATTGCAAGCAAAAAAAGTATAACTATAGAAATATTAATTATTATAAAAGAGAAATTTAAAGTTTTTTCTTTTTTCAAAACCAACACCTCTTAAAAACTATATGATAAATCATTATACAACAATTCATCTGTATTAGCAAGTAAAAAAGCATATCTTGACTAAAGTTTAAATATAAATTACAATGTGTTTATATGTCAAGTAAGGTGTGTTTATATGAAACGGTTGCTTTGTGTTATATTGGTGCTTGTGTGTTTTTGCGGTTGTTCGCCGAAAAAAGAGGAAAATTCTGTTGAAGAAAGCCCCTATATAACAGGCGTTTGGATTTCATATACTGAACTTGACAGTATGTTGCAGGGTGATTTTAAAACCGAGTTTAACGCCGCCGTTGAAAACTGTCTTTTGCACGGAATAACCGATATTTTTGTTCATGTAAGACCGTTTTGCGATGCTATATACCGTTCGGATTATTATCCTTTAAGAGAAACCACCGCCACTTATGATTATGATATTTTAGATTACATAGTACAAACCTGTCATAAAAGCAATATAAAAATTCACGCTTGGATTAATCCATACAGGGTACGCAGTTTTGACAGCGATATATCGGTTCTGCCTGAAAACAGTCCTGCTAAAATGTGGTTATGCGACCAAAACCCCGATAACGATATAAATGTTTCACTTTACGGGGGTGTATATCTTAACCCTGCTTCAAGCGAGGTTAACGCTTTAATAATAAACGGCGTGCGTGAAATAGTTGAAAATTACGACATTGACGGCATACATTTTGACGATTATTTTTACCCAACCGTTGATACAGCTTTTGATGAGTTAAGTTACACGAATTATTGCAATAATACCGAAAATCCGCTAAGCATAGGCAATTGGCGGCGTGCAAATGTAAATTCACTTATAGGCGGCGTTTACACTGCAATAAAGTTTAAAAGCAAAGATATTGTTTTCAGTATAAGTCCGTCGGCTTCAATTGAAAAAAATTACAGCGAAAGTTACGCCGATATATCAAGTTGGATTAAAAACAGTTGTGTCGATTATATAATACCTCAACTTTATTTCGGGTTTGATTACCCCGATAATAATTTTAAATTTGATTACCTGATTAAAATTTGGAAAAAAGTAACCGCAAACAGCAACACCCAACTTTTGATAGGCGTTGCGGCATATAAAATAGGCACCGAACAGCAACCCGATTGCACCGAATGGCAAAACGGCGTTGATGTTATAAATCGGCAAAAACAAATTTGTTTAAGCGATAATGATATATTCGGGCATATTTATTTTTCGTATACAAATATGTGTAAATATTTATAAGTAATAAAAAAAGACTCGGCCTTGCGGTCGAGTCTTTAAAAAACTGTGTAAAACCTAAATTACTTAAGTTCAACTTTTGCGCCAACTTCTTCAAGTTTAGCTTTGATTGATTCAGCGTCTTCTTTGCTTGCTGCTTCTTTAAGTGTTTTAGGAGCACCGTCAACAACTGCTTTTGCATCAGCAAGGCCAAGACCTGTGATTTCACGTACAACTTTAATAACTTTGATTTTTTCAGCACCGGCTTCTGCGAGAATAACGTCAAATTCTGTTTTCTCTTCAGCGGCTGCTGCACCACCTGCTGCAGGTGCTGCTACTGCTACTGCTGCTGCTGCAGATACGCCAAATTCCTCTTCTACTGCTTTAACAAGTTCTGATAATTCAAGAACGGTAAGAGTTTTTAACTCTTCGATCATTGCTGTAATCTTTTCAGATGCCATTTTAATTTCCTCCAATAAATGTTTTTTAAATTTTTTAATTATTCTGCTGATTCTTCAGCGGCTGGCTCACCGTCTTTATCAACGATGGCCTGTACAGCACGTGCAAATGCTGCGATTGGTGCTTGGAAAGCACTGAGAACGGTTGCAAGAAGAACATCCCTGCTTGGAAGTTTTGCAAGTTCATTAATGGTTTCAATACTTACGATTTCACCGTCAAGGAAACCTGACTTAACAGAGAAGTTGTCATGACCTTCGGCAAATTTGCAAAGTATTCTTGCTGCTGCGGTGTAATCTTCTGTAGAAAGGGCAATTGCTGTGGTGCCTTCACATACGTTGCTGATGTCAGCAAGGTTGGTACCTTCAACTGCACGCTTTAAGATAGAGTTTTTAACTACAAAATACTGCACACCGTTTTCACGGAGTTCTTTACGAAGAGCAGTATCGTCGGCAACGTTGATACCTTTGTAATCAACAACTACACCTGTAACTGATGCACCGATTTTTTCGGAGAGTTCTGCAACAGCCTGTTTTTTTGCTTCTAAAACTTTTGCGTTTGGCAATGTATTCACCTCCGAGTGAAAATAAAAAATGTCCACCCAAGGACATAATGGATGGACGTAAAATATCAAAATAATAATTCACGCTCACCTCGGTAGGCGTGAAACTTACGGCATACGCCACCTACTGTCTTTGGATTGCTCGACTATTATACAAAACAATTGTGCGTTTGTCAAGTAAAATTTTTATTTATTTTTCAAGTTTTGCTCCTTTGTAGTAATGCAAAAGAATTTCTTCGTAATTACTACCGCAATTAGCCATATAATTTGCCCCATTTTGACTCATACCCACTCCGTGACCGTAACCTTTAACCTTAAAAGTTACCACGTTTTCGTTATACACAATTTCAAAATTTTGTGACCTTAAGGCAAGCAGTTTGCAAATTTGAGAACCGCTAAACTGTTTACCGTCTAAATTAACCGATTTTATATATCCGCTATCGGTTGCGGCTATATTGGTAAAACAGTTTTGAATATTGCCGTCATTTATGTTAGCCGTGCCTAGTTTTTGATTCAACTCTTCTGCATTAAATGTAACCTCACTTAAATATTTTTCGGCAAGGGTATCACAGGAACTGTCGGTCGGTTGCAAATAGGCAAGGTCAGTACCAAAAACATCTGAGCAGGCATTTGTAATACCCGAAGATATTGCGTGATACGCCGCAAATATGGGTTCGCCGTCAAAGGTTAAAATTTGACCTGCAACTTCCGATATACATTTATCAATTTTGCTTTCATATTCAGCGAAATTTTCGCCCCATTTTTCAATTGCTTCCGCCCGTGTTATAAAGCATTGGTCGGTTTCGGGGTTGGCGGTAATGTCAAATTCACTCTTTTGGGCGTTGTCTTTTATTTTGTAACAGGCAAAAGTGTATGCTGCAACCGCTTGTGCCTTAAGTGCCTGAGCGTTGTAAAGGGCAGGCATTTCGGCGGCAACAACCCCAAAAATATAATCATTTGCCGAAATTTCAATAACATTTTCGCCCTTTAACACCCTAATTTTTTCAAAGCGGTAATTTTGTTCTGCCGTTTGCGTATTATTAAACACCGTCGCCGTTTGAACCGCCGCAGGCTCACTTTTTTGCGTTTTTATTGCGGTAAGCGGCAAAAATAACATACAAAATATAATTATTAATGATGAAAAAAATACACCCTTCATATTTG
>CAZUYL010000021.1:0-18413 GCA_964624945.1 uncultured Ruminococcus sp.
GGTGTTCCGAAATTACTATTGCGGCTCCCTTTTCAATCGCAGATTTTGCATAGGTGTGACCGTCTTGTGAAAAACCCGAAATACACACAAATGCAAAACCAGATTCAACCTTTCTTGAATCACAGGTTATACCGCGAATTTCAAGATCCGCATATTTTTTATCTACCCCATAAATCAAATCTTTAAGTAACATTTTTTCTCCTTTGAAAAACAAACTACTCTTCAGTAATGTCGGCCTCTGTGTTGTTTCTAAAATAAACTGTTATAACCTGCCCTAACGAAATTTCGGTTCCTGATTCGATATCCTGTGCGTATGAAGTGGCACCTGCCGTTGTTACACCGCCTGAAAATTCAACATTAACTCCGGCGTTTGCGGCAATTTCGTTCACCTCACTTACAGTATACCCTACAAAATCGGGGGCTAACAAAGTTTGGCTTTCGGTTTCTTCGGTATAAAGAATTACCGTTCCGTTTTTGTAAACCGTTTCTGCGGCTTCTGGCAACTGTTTTACAACAGTAGAACCCGAACCTATAACTTTGTAAGAAAGACCGCAACTGTTAATTTTTGTTTTTGCTGCCGAAATTTCTTCACCAACCGTGTTGGGAACGGTTACCGAAATCTTAGAAAGTTCCTCTTCGGTATATTGCGGTTCATAACCTAAATACGGCATAATTTCGGTCATTACTTTTGAGCCTACAGGGGCAGAAATAACACCGCCGTAATAGTTAGCACCGGTAGGTTCATCAAGCATTACAAATACGGCAATTTCGGGGTCATCTATTGGGGCAATACCTACATAAGATGCAATGTAAAGCCTTTGGTTACCTGAGGTTAAAATTTTAGACACTTTTTGTGAAGTACCTGTTTTACCGCCTACACGGTAACCCGAAACAATACCGTTTTTAGCACCGTTTTGTATAACGTATTCAAGCATTGAACGCATAGTAACCGATGTTGTTTCAGAAATTACCTGCTGTCTGCTTTCTACCGAATAAGATTCTACAACATTGTTATTTGAATCAACTATTTTATCTACAAGGTGCGGAGTAACCAAATATCCGCCGTTTACGGCTGTTGCAGCAAGACCTATCATTTGTATTGGGGTTATATTAAACGTTTGACCAAACGAAGATGACGCCAACTCGGTAGGTCCCATATCGGCTTCGGCGTGATAATACGGTGATGCTTCACCGGGTAAATCAATACCTGTTTTTTTTGTTAAACCGAACGCTTTGAAATATTTATTAAACTTTTGTGTACCTACTAACTGACCTATTTGTATAAAAGCAGGGTTGCAGGAGTTTGCAATCGCCTGACTTAAAAGTTGTGTACCGTGACCGCCCTTATTATCGTGGCAATGGTATGCGTTACCGGCAACAACATAGGTATGATTACATGTAAAGGTGCTTTTTTCGGTTATTAAGCCTTCCTCTAAAGCAACCGCCGATGTAAATATTTTAAAAACAGAACCGGGTTCATAGGTGTCTGAAACGGCTTTGTTACGCCATTGTCGGTTAAGAAGGTCGGTACGTGTTTTTGATTTTTCCTCTTCATCGGTTATAGCATCAAGCGTTGCCTGATCACTTTCGGACAATTTGAACGGTTCATTCGGATTAAAATCGCCGCTTACCGCCATACCCAAAACGGCACCCGTGTTAACATTCATTACAACTATGGCACCGCGTTCTTGAACCTTTTCCTGCTCGATGGCTATATCTAAATATTTTTCGCAAACGTATTGAACATATGAATCTATTGTTGAAACTAAGGAATTACCCTGTTTTGCCTCTTCAACCTTTTCGTAACTGAATTGCATATCCTCGCCGTTGGCGTTCTTGGCGGCTACGACCCTACCCGATACACCTGTAAGTTGGTTATCGTAATAACTTTCAAGACCTGCAAGACCTTGGTTATCGTCACCTACAAATCCGATTACGGTAGAAGCCAAACTGTCGTTGGGGTAATAACGTTTTGTGGTTTCATCAATACCGATATAACTTGCGATTTCTAAATCCTCGTTATCAACAATAAACTGTCTTATACTGTCAACGGTATCTTGTTCGACCTTCTTTTTTACAATTACATAATAGGTGTTTTTTTGTGTGAGTGCATAAACCGAATCGTATTCAAGACCTAAAATTTCACTGAGTCCTTTAGCAATGGTGGTACGTATTTCTTCGGCATTGCTTTTTTTGTTAATACCGTTAGGTGTAATGTACACAGTCCACGCAGGTGAACTTGTAGCAAGCAAATTCATATTGCAATCGTAAATATTGCCGCGAGGTGCTGTTATAAGGCTATCGTAAAGTTGTTGTTCCGAAGCTTTTGCCTGATACTCCTCACCTTTTATAATCATTATTCTGCTTAAACTTGCAGTAGAAATTATGGTAAGGCATAAAATAATAACAGTCATAACAATAACGGTTCTTTTAAGCATAAGTGTATTAGGTCTTGCTGACATAATTGCCCTACCTCCTTTAAGCGATATCTTTTATGCTTGAAAACGAGAGTAGGCATATTCACCAAAACTCTCGTGTTCATTGTTAATATTATATTATGCAAAAAATTAAAGTATCACTTTAATTATTATTGCTCGAAATTTGCTGACCTTGTTTTGTTACAGCGGTATTGGTATCGTTAACTCTTATATAAGTTACCTGATTTTTATCCATTTTTTGCATACCTATTTCAGCCGCTTCAAGTTCAATATTTGAATATGAAATAACGCGTTCCAACTCAACCTCAAGACTTGTGCGTCTGCTTTGCAAGGTATTGATTTCATTTTTAACGGAACCGATTTCGGAACTTACTTCATTTATTTGCAATCTCAAAAAAATGTTTCCGCAAAGTGCTGCTACCATAAACACGCATGCCAAAACCGCAAATGCGGAAAGTGACATTGTTTTAACAGCGGCATTTTTTGATGTGCGTTCTTTAAAACCTGTTTGAGAAAGTTTTACAATATTATCCTTATTTTCTTTTTCGGCAGTACGAGGCATAAACATTTCAAAATCATAAGCAAGGCTGTCATTATAATATTTTAAATTGTCCATCGTACAATTCTCCTTTTAAAGTTTTATTATTGATCTTAACTTTGCACTTCTGCTACGTGTATTGTTTTTTAATTCTTCGACGCTCGGTAAAACGGGCTTTCTGAAATTAAGTTTGCCGCGAGGTGTTTTTCCGCATACACAAATCGGAAAATCGGGCGGACAGGTACAACCTGTTGTATATTCTTTGAATTTTAACTTAACTATTCTGTCTTCAAGTGAATGGAATGTAATGACCGACAAAACACCGTTTGGATTTAACAGATCAAACGCAGTATCTAAAGCACGTTCAAGACTGCCAAATTCATCGTTTACGGCAATTCGCAAAGCTTGAAAACATTTACGTGAGGGATTGCCGTCTCGCCTTGCTGCCGCAGGATAGCACGAAAATATTATTTCAGCCAACTGAATGGTTGTTTCTATTTTTTCGGTTTCACGGCGTTTTACAATGGCATTGGCAATTTTATATGCAAATTTTTCTTCACCGTAATCTCTGAAAATTTTAGTTAATTCTTCTGCCGATAATTCGTTTACCAAATCAGCGGCGGTAGTTCCGCTTTGGCTCATACGCATATCAAGCGGAGCGTCATATTTATACGAAAAACCGCGTTTACCATTATCAAGTTGATAAGAAGAAACGCCTAAATCCAATAAAATGCCGTCAACACCGTCAATGTTTAATTCCGACAACACATTTTTCATATTATCAAAATTTGAATTAATAACGGTTGCGTTATAATTTTTTAATCTTTCGGTGGCTGTTTTTACCGCATCGGGATCGCGGTCAAGGGCTATAAGCCTGCCACTTGTAAGTTTTTTTGCAATTTCGGTTGAATGACCTGCACCACCTGCGGTGCCGTCAAGATAAATGCCGTCAGGCTTTATGTTAAGCGAGGCTATAGTTTCATCAAGCAATACGGATATATGCTTAAATTCCATAATTAAAACTCCAATTCCTCAACAATAGCGGCAATAGATTCTGACGTATACTCGGCATTTTCTTTTTGCCAAAGGTCTTTATTCCAAATTTCAAGGTTGGTGTCAACACCTATGATATGTGCCTCGGTTTCAAGATTGGCAAACTCACGTAAAACTTGCGGAATAAGTATTCTGCCCTGTGAGTCAAATTCAACACTAAAAGCACCGTCGTAAAGGTAACGTTTTACAACACTTGATTTAGCAGCAGGTAAATTGCCAATTTTGGCAACAAGTGCCTCCCATTGCTCTGTGGGGTACACACATATACAGTTTTTACCGAAAATGCCCTTTGATATCATAAATGATGAACCAAACTCATCTCTGAGTTTTGCGGGTATGGCAATTCTGCCTTTTTTATCAATAGTATGGTCGTATCCACCGTAAAGCACAACTGCCACCTCACTTTCAACACTTTAATACACTTTTATGGTTTTTTGATACACTTTTCACCACTTAAATGTATTATAGTAGCCACAAAAGAAAAAATCAAGACTTTTTTTGCAAAAAGTCTTGATTTTTATAAATTGCATTATAAATGACCTAAAAAATTGTACTATATACACAAAAACTGCATCGCTATTGCGATGCAGCCTTTTTAAGAACCTTAGTTACAAATTGTAATTTCGGTATCCTTATCGAAAATGTGAATTTTGCTTGTTTCAAGAGCAATCTTAATTTTGTCACCGGGTTTAGCAGTGTTGGTAGGAGCAACACGTGCATTAATAGCCTGACCTTCACAGTTCATATAAAGATATGTTTCAGCACCCATAAGTTCGGTAACTTCAACATCGGCTTCAACAATACCGTCTGGGTTTGCTGCAACCAAATCTTCTTCATTGTGAACATGTTCAGGACGTACACCGATGATAACTTCTTTATTAATGTAAGGAACAAGAGCATCGTCTTTGTTCTTTTCAGCAGGAAGTTTAACTTTAAATTTAACACCTGCACGGGTTTTTGTATCTTCAGAACCGAATTCTGCGAAGAAATCATTACCCTCTTTAAGAATTTTTGCTTCAATAAAGTTCATTTGAGGAGAACCGATAAAGCCTGCAACGAAAAGGTTGCAAGGATAGAGGTAAAGATGTTGAGGAGTATCAACCTGTTGAATAACACCGCTCTTCATAACAACGATACGTGTAGCCATTGTCATTGCTTCGGTTTGGTCGTGGGTAACGTAAATAAAGGTTGTACCCAAACGTTGATGCAATTTAGAGATTTCGGTACGCATTTGTGCACGAAGTTTAGCATCCAAGTTTGAAAGAGGTTCGTCAAGCAAGAATACCTTAGGTTCACGAACTATGGCACGGCCAAGTGCAACACGCTGACGCTGACCACCTGACAAAGCCTTAGGTTTACGTTCAAGAAGATGAGCGATATCAAGAATACGTGCTGCTTCTTCAACACGGCGTTTGATTTCATCTTTAGGTGTTTTGCGAAGTTTAAGACCGAAAGCCATATTGTCGAATACGGTCATATGAGGATAAAGTGCATAGTTTTGGAAAACCATTGCTATATCACGGTCTTTAGGTGCTACGTCGTTTACGAGACGGTCACCAATGTAAACTTCACCTTCGGTGATTTCTTCAAGACCGGCAACCATACGAAGTGTTGTTGATTTACCACAACCTGAAGGACCAACGAAAACGATAAATTCTTTGTCCTTAATTTCAAGATTAAAGTCGGATACAGCGGTTACGCCGCCCGGATATCTTTTGTAGACATTGCGAAGAGATAAACTTGCCATAAAAAATGGACCTCCTGATAATTTCCTAATTGTTCTTATGTATTATAACAGACTTTTTAATTAAATTCTATTAATAATTCACACAATGTTTTTTTAACTCTTTTGTTGAAAACGCCCAACGTTTTTGAACTATTTGTTAAAAATGCTGTTTTTTAACGTTTGGGCATCTATTTCAACACACTCACCCTGCAAAAGTTCGGGTGGTAAAGTTAGATTGCCTATTGATTCGCGGTGCAGTTGATTTACACCAAGCCCCACCGTGCCGAACATACGCTTTATTTGATGATATTTACCCTCGGTTATAATTATGCGTGCAATATTTGTATCAACCTTTTCAAGTACCGCACTTTTACACAAAGTGCCGTCTGCCAAAACTACACCGTCGGCAAAAGTTTTTAGCATATTATCGGTTATATTGCCGTCGAGGGTTGCTATATACGATTTTGATATTTCTTTTTTAGGGGAAATGCAGTTATGTGCAAATTCACCGTCATCGGTAATTATAAGCAAACCCGTGGTATCTTTATCGAGTCTACCCACCGGAAACATACCCTGCCGTTTTAAATTTGACGGCACTAAGTCAACAACCGTTTTGCGTGATTTGTCGTTAGATGCCGACAAAATACCCATAGGTTTATTCATTATCACATAGATATGTTCTTTGTAGGTAACCGATTTTTCTTCAAAAGTAACGTTGTCGCTCTCGGTTATTATTGTGCCGCTATCACGAACGGTTATACCGTTTATTTTAACCTTGCCTTTTTGAATGGCGTTTCTCACAACGCTGCGAGATAATATCAACTGATTTGCAATAAATTTATCAAGTCTTTGTTTTTTCACATTAAGTCTCCGAACTGTTTTTTGAAATTGGTAGCATATTGCCGTCGAGCAAGCAAGACGATATATCACCGCCTATTACCCTATTGTTATACACCATAATATTAAAAACATAATCGCCGTTTAAATTAACGGGAGTTTGTATGCTGTAGGTATAAAGCGTTACCTCGCAACCTTTATAAGCGGTTAAATCGTAACCGCCTGTTTTTTGCAAGGCGTTGTAACGGTTATAAACATCTGAAAATTTAATAGGTATTGTAACGGTTTTTGTTTGAGGTTTACTTGAAAGTAATGTGAAACCGTACTGCTCTATAAAGGCAATTCTGTCGGCATTTGTTTTTGCATTGACAGATATATTTGCGGCACCGTAAACCTTAATGCATATAAGTGCAATCACCAAGGCAGTTGACAGTAAAGCAATTAAACCTTTACGTGTAAATGTAACATATGTATGCAATAAAATCACCCGATAAAATTTATGAGGTGCCGTATAATTTTATTCCAATATACAAACTGCGTGTGCGGAAATGCCGCTGCCGTCACCAGTAAAGCCTAAATTTTCTTCAGTGGTGGCTTTTACGTTAACACAGTCAACATCTATATTGCAATCGTTTGCTATATTGACACGCATATCTTGAATATAGTCTTTAAGTTTAGGCTTTTGTGCTATAACGGTGCAGTCGATATTGCCTACCGAAAAGCCTTTTGCTTTTATAAGTTCTACAACTTTTTTAAGTAATTTTCGCGAATCAATGCCCTTATACTCAGGCGATGTATCAGGAAAATGTTTGCCGATGTCGCCAAGAGCCGCCGCACCTAGCAGGGCATCACAAACAGCGTGAAGCAACACATCGGCATCGGAATGACCGAGTAAACCCTTTGAATACGGAATATCAACGCCGCCTAAAATAAGTTTTCTGCCATCTACAAGTCGGTGAACATCATAACCGTGACCTATTCTCATAATCACATTTCTCCTTTTACAAACGCCTCGGCAACGGCGATGTCGTCGGGGGTTGTAATTTTAATGTTTTTGCCGTCATCTAATACGGTTTTTACAACATAACCTGTCGCTTCCATTATTGAAACATCATCGGTAAGTAAATCAACATTTTCAATATTTTTGCAGGCAGACAAATATTTTTCAACATCTACACCCTGCGGTGTATGTGCCGCATAAAGATTTGTTCGGTCAACCGTGTTTACCACAAAACCGTTTTCGTCTACTTTTTTTACGGTATCATTTATTTTGCTGACACATAAAGTGGCATCGTAACTGTCAAGTTGTAACACAACATCACGTATGGTATTTGTTTTAACAAATGGGCGTGCACCGTCGTGTATTAAAACCTTTTTATCTAAAGCAGAGAGCCTGCCTATGCCGTTCATAACCGATTCGTGACGGTTTTTACCGCCTGCTACAATATCGGTCAACTTGGTAATGGAATACTTTTCGCAAATATTTTGCATATCAAGTATAGTATCACCGCTTGCTACAAGTATTATTTTTGAAATGTAGGGGCAAGATTCAAAGGTCATTAAAGTGTGTGCTATAACAGGAACATTTAATATGTTTATAAACTGTTTATTAACGCCGTTCATTCGAGTGGATTTACCCGCCGCAACAATTATAACAGGCAATGCTTTGCAGTTGCTTTCGCAAATATTATATTCAAGTTTAATTTCTGTTTTATTCATTTTAAATCCTTTAAAAAAACCGCACCGTTACGCAATAAACGAAATCGGTGCGGCAATGTTTTAATAAATATTATTCTGCGTCTTCGCAGCAGTTGCAATCATCATCACAACAGTCGCAGTCACAATCACAGTCAAAATCAAACTCTAAATGTGTGCCGCAGTTGGGACAATCAATGCCGTCATCTTCGAGCATTTCTTCATCAAGATAGATAATATCGTTGCAAGAAGGACATTCAACTTCATAAAGGTCATCGTCACAGCAACCGCAGTCACAATCGTCGTCATCACAGCAATCGCAATCACAGTCATCTTCATAAATGATATCTTCTAAAGAAGCAAGATCTTCATCAACTGCATCAATCTGCTCACTCATATCGTCACAAGCGTCTTCAATATCACAAATTTCTTCGGTGATGTCACCCAAAAGTTCAACGATGGCATTAATAATTTTGCCCTCTTTACTTTCGGTGTCAAGTGCCAAACCTTCGGCAAGACCTTTAATATAAGCAATTTTTTCGCAAATATCCATAATATGTTCCTCCTGTAAATTAATAAATTACAAATTTTAAAATTTAAAATTATGCACGTTCCATATATTCGCCTGTGCGAGTATCAATACGAACAACTTCGCCTTCGTTGATAAACAACGGAACACGGATTTCGCAACCTGTTTCAAGTGTTGCGGGTTTTGTAGCGTTTGTTGCTGTATTACCTGCAAAACCGGGTTCGGTTGCGGTAACGGTAAGTTCAACAAATGTAGGCGGTTCTACACCGAAAACTTTGCCTTTGTATGACAAAATTTTGCAAACCATATTTTCTTTAACAAATTTAAAGTTGTCGCTCATTTCAGAAGCGTTGATCGGAACGAGTTCGTATGTTTCCTGATCCATAAAGTAGTAAAGTTCACCGTCTTGATATGAGTATTCCATATCTTTACGTTCAATATAAGCAGTCGGGAACTTTGCGGTTGGGTTGTAAGATTTTTCTACAACCGAACCTGTAATTACATTTTTGGTTTTAGTTCTTACAAAAGCGGCACCTTTACCCGGTTTTACGTGTTGAAATTCAACAACCTGTAAAACCTGACCGTCTTCTTCAAAAGTAACGCCATTTCTAAAATCTCCGGCACTAATCATTATAATTTCCTCCAAAATAATCTTTTTGTTAATTTGCTTAACACACATAAGTTATTGTACTGTTTTTTACGAAATTTGTCAAGTACAATATACGATATTTAATCACTTAAGGGGCAAAAAAGTTACTGTTTTGCTTTCTTTTTCCAAATATGAGGTGAAAAAAGTATAATCATCGGAAAAATTTCAAGTCTGCCTAACAACATTGCAAACGACAAAACAATCTTAGAAAAACCGTTATACGCCGCATAACTTGACATGGGGCCTACCCCTGCAAGACCTGGACCAACATTGTTAAAACAAGACAACGCAGCCGTAAAATTAGTTTCAAAGCCGAACGGTTCAAGACTTACAAGCAACAACACACCAAGCAGACAGAACATATATATTGCCAAATATGTGTTTACGCCGTTAAATGTTGATTCGTCAATCGCTTTACCCTCAAAATGCACAGTACTTACCGAGCGTTTGTGAACCATTTTTTTAATTTCACGTTTTATGTTTTTAAATAAAATAACCGTTCGTGCAACCTTAAATCCACCCGCGGTAGAACCTGCACAGCCGCCCGAAAACATAAGTATTACAAGTATTGTTTTTGAAAAATCGGGCCATAGATTAAAGTCGGTTGTGGCAAAACCTGTAGTTGTAACTATTGATGACACTTGAAAAGCCGAATTACGAAGTGCCGCCGAAAAGTTTTGACTTACAGACAGTATATTTGCGGTAATAAGTGCTGTGCTTACAAGCACCATAGACACATATACCCATAACTCACCGCTTTTGAGTGCGGTTTTAATTTTTTTCATTAAAATAAGGTAATACAAATTGAAATTAACGCCGAAAATAAGCATAAATATTGTAATAACCCATTGGCAATACGGACTGTATGATGAAAGTCCGTCGGCTTTCATAGAAAAACCGCCTGTGCCCGCAGTACCCAACGAATGAAAAATACTGTCAAACAAAGGCATACCGCCTGCAAATAATAAAATCATTTCTAAAAGAGTAAGTACAATATAAATAAGATACAAAATTTTAGCCGTGTCTTTAACTCGCGGAACCAATTTGCCTATAATAGGCCCCGGCATTTCGGCACGCATAATGTGAATGGAACGGTCGGTAAAATTCGGTATAATTGCCATAACAAACACCAAAACACCCATACCGCCTATCCAATGGGTAAAAGCACGCCAGAAAAGTGTTGCGTGACTCAGCAATTCGACATCGGTTACTATAGAAGCACCCGTAGTTGTAAAACCGCTTACTGTTTCAAAAATTGCATTAATGTAATTTGGAATATCGCCCGAAACAGTAAACGGAACAGCACCCACAAGTGCCATAACTATCCACACTAGAGCCGTAATAACAAATCCGTCTTTAGCGTATATAACTTTGTTTTCGGTTTTGGTAATAAGTGTAATTAAGATGCCTAAAACAAACGAACCTACAGCCGTTACCGAAAAGGCGAACAACTGCTCTGTTTCGTTGTAAATAAGAGCGACAAGTGTAGGAATAAGCAATAAAACAGATGTAATTTGCAATATTCTGCCTATTGTTCTGAAAACCATTTTTATATTCATAACAATTACCTCAAAATATCCGACAAATCATCCATTTTTTGATTTTCGGTTTTTGCTATTACAACGATTTTATCACCTGCTATGATTTCATCGTCACCTGTAGGAACAAAGGCTTTTCTTTTACGTATTATACCTGCAATAAGAACATCTTTTTTAAGTTTCATGTCTTTAAGCGGTATATGTTGATTTTTAAAATCGGGCTGAACGTTAAATTCAAGTGCCTCTACCTTGCCATCCATAAGTTTATACATGGTTTCAACATTACTGCCAAGTGAATTTTGAAGTGCACGAGCATAACTTGTAACCACATTAGAAACAGCATTTTTAGGTGAAACAATAGAATCAAGACCTAATTTTTCAGCCATAGATGCCAATTCGTTGCGGTTAACCTTTGTAACAATACACGGAACATTTTGCGACTGTGCAAAACAGGAAATGAGTATATTTTCCTCATCCATACCGGTAAGCGATGCAAACGCATCTACCGTTGTTATACCCTCTTCCATTAAAACGTCTTGCTGAGCACCGTCACCGTTTATAATAACCGCTTCGGGCATAACCTCGGCAAAAAGTGCACAACGCTCGGCATCTTTGTCAATAATGGTAACATTACTGCCCGAACGCAACAACATTTTGGCAAGATAAAATGCAGTTGTTGTAGCACCCAAAATCATAATCGATTTTGACTGCTTTTTTGCAAGCCCCAACATTTTAAGAAGTTTTTGTACCTCGGCAAAATTGGCAGTGATGCATATTCTGTCACCTGCTTTAAGCACAAAATTACCGTCGGGTATGTAAACCTCCTCGCCGCGTTTTACAACCGTAATCAAAAAGTTTACGTTATATTTTTTACGCAGATCGGTAAGGCTCATTCCGTCTATATTTGAGTCTTCTTTAAGCAAAAGTTCAACCATTTCAAAATTTCTTCTTGAAAAAGTTTCTATATTTATAGCGGCGGGCAATTTTAAAATATTAAAAATTTCCTGTGCGGCAAGCAATTCGGGATTTATAGTAAGTGACAAATCAAGATATTGCTTTACTTGAGATAATTTTTTATCGTTATATTCAGGATTACGAACCCTTGCAACAGTATAACTTACACCCATTTTTTTGGCGATAAAACAGGTAAGCATATTAATTTCATCTGAATTGGTAATTGCAATAAGCAACTCAGCTTTTGAAACCTCTGCTTCGCTTAATGTGTCATAATCGACACCGTTACCGCACACGCACATAACATCATATATGTTGCTTATTTCGTTAATAACTTCGGGATTACGGTCAACAACGGTTATATCGTGACCTTCTGCCTCAAGGCTTTCTATTAAAGTAGTTCCGATTTTTCCGCAACCTACAATTACAATTTTCATAAAATTCTCGCCTCAAATAATATTGATTTCCCTCATTATAGTACTAACGATATAAATTTTCAACTGTTTTTTTGCATTGACATAAATTACTTGAGGTTCTATAATAATAACCGTATAATTACAGCAGAGAGTGGTGCAACAATTGAATAAATCCAAAAAAATTTTAATAATAATTTTATGTGTAATTTTATCGATTTTACTTGCCGCCGTTTCAACATTTTTTGTTTTAACCTACGTGGGTAAAAAGCAGTTCCACGCCAAAGATACACACACGTCAATGTCTGAAGTAACCATAGAAGATGACACAACTATTGTTTACAACGATCAAAAATATGCCCTTAACGAAAACATTGTAAGCGTTTTGGTGCTTGGTATTGACCGTGAAAATATAAACGAAAATTTAGGCAGTGGCAACAACGGTCAGGCAGATGTTATATTTGTTGCCACTATTGACACAAAAACTAAAAAGTTTTGCATAATACCTATCTCACGTGAGATTATGGCAGATGTAAATTTATACACACCCGAAGGCGAATATGCGGGAACTAAAAAAGAACAGTTATGCCTTGCATATTCTTACGGCACCACAGCCGAAAATTGCAGTAAAAATGTTATGACATCAGTGAGGCGTTTATTTGGCGGAATTAATATAAGTTCGTACGTTGCTATTGAAATGGAGGGTGTAAGCCAACTCACAGATATGATAGGCGGTATTGAATTAACCAGCCTTGAAACCATTAACAATAAATACATTAACGCCGTAGAAGGCAAAAAAATAAAACTCAACGGTATTGAGGCACTCACTTATATTCAATCACGTGATGATGACATCGAAGCAAATAACCGCCGAATGTTACGGCAACAGCAGTTTTTTTCACAACTTGTAACCAAAACAGGCAACACAGTACTCAACGATTTTTCTAATCTTACAAAATATTACACCGAATTGTCACCATATTTTTCAACCAATGTTTCTTTTGCACAAATAACCTATTTAGCACAAAACTGTTTAACGGCAAATTTAGGCGATAACATTGATTACAAAAAAATTGACGGAACATTAACTCAGGGCGAAAAATGGGTAGAATTCAACCCCGATGAAGAATCGCTTTTGCAAACCGTAATAGACGTATTTTACGTAAAAAAATAAAACAGCCTAATAAACTAATACGCCGATATGAAAAATCATATCGGCGTATTTATTATTTATTAAAAGGGTTATCGTTATTTGCGTAAATTTGACAAATAATGTTTTGAATTTTAAGGGCTTCTTTGCCTGAAATTTGAAGTTCCTCTTTACCCTGTAAAGCATTATAGAACTGTCGGATTTGTACAGCGTGTTGGAAACCCCAATACTCTTTACCGCCGGTGTATTTAAACATTTCGTCGGGTTTGTTTTCGGCGGTTTCAACGGTTCCGTCATTATAGGTAATAGTTGCATTATCATAACTGAAAACCACCTTGCCGTTTTCACAAAGCAATCTGATTTCGATAGGTTCATCAACAAGATAGTTGTTCATGGCATAGAACGAAAGCAATGCACCGTTTTCGTACTTGATAAGTCCTTCGGCGGAATCTTCAACAACCATTATATCGTGATTACGGTTATGTAATGATGAAGATATTTCAACGGGTTTGCTGTCAATCATCCAGTTGGCAAGGTCTATAGAATGAATGGCTTGGTCAATAACAACGCCGCCGCCTTCCTTATCCCAAGTGCCTTTCCAATCAGAAGAATCATAATAATTATCGGGGCGATACCAAGTTAAAGTTGTTCTGCCACACTTAACGGCACCCAATTTACCGTCAGTAATACGCTGTTTTATAAGTTTTGACGGAGCATTATATCTGCACTGAAAAATAACACCGTACTGCACACCGCATTTTTCGGCAGTTTCTACTGCGGTTTGGGCATCTTCGTACTTAATGCTCATCGGCTTTTCGCTCAAAACATTAACGCCGTGATTAAATGCATCAATGGCAATCGGAACGTGTAAGTAGTGAGGCAAACAAATATGCACCGCATCAAGATTTTCATTTTCAAGCATTTCGATATGATTTGTATAAACCTTACCGCCGTATTTTTTAGAAGCCGCTTCGACACGTTCAGGTTTAACATCACAAACAGCAACCAATTCAACGTCATCAAAAGATACTATTGAATCTAAGTGCATAACCGAAATATTTCCGCAGCCTATAACTGCAACCTTTAACTTTTCCATAACATCCTCCAAAAATTAATATAATAAGTAATGTCAAAATAATCTGTAAAAAATGACAAACTTTAAAAAATAAAGCCTTATTACAAGTAATAAGGCTTTAGAGTTTAAATTATTTGTTAAGTGAAATAATGTTTGCAACTATTGCCAAAACAAAAAATGCAATTGCAATGTACTTTGTCATACGAGCGAGTTTAGCGTTTACAGTACGTGCCTTGTTTTTAGAAAGGAATGTATCCGCACCGCCTGAAATTGCACCGTTAACACCTGCACGGTGACCCTGCTGTAATAAAATAATGGCAATAATGATTAATGAAACAACAATCATCAAAATTCCTAAAAGTATTTCCCAAAAGCCCATTTTATAACCTCCAAATATATTAATCGGTAATCCGATAAAATTCGCAAAAGCAATTATAACACAAACGCAATCTATTTGCAAGCATTTTTTATTCTGCTTAAGAATTTTCTGATTTTTGTGTACCAAATCCATCTTAGAGGGTAAAAAAGCCTGTTAGTACACACGTACAACCTATAAAATTTTGATAAGTTGCAATTTACGTACTTATTGTTTCTTATAAAAGCGGTCATAAAGCCAACAACGTCTTCTTGACTGACGTATTCGGGTTGATAGGTGTTATCACCGCGTGTTATATAATTTTGATTGGGCAAAACTTTGATTATACGGTGCAATATTAATTTATCGGTTCCCTGCTTTTTATAAAGCGGAACATCGCCCACCTTTAACGGTTTTTCGGTTTTTTTGATTATTACAACATCTTTTTGCGAACGCAAAAGCGGATGCATACTTGCCCCTCGTGTTAAAAAGGCAACCTCATCTTGATTTTTTAATGATTCACATACCGAAGAAATGTTTTCTACATTCATTCCAAAAGTTCTGCCTTTTCAAGTTTTTCGATTATTTCATTAACGCTGTCGGTTATATCGGTTTCGTCAGCATCGGGGTACGCATTTTTTAAATTGGCAATAATTTTATCACAGGTTGTATCGTTTTTTAATGCTTCAAATATAAAGGCGGCGGTTTCATTAAGTTTTATATAACCGTTGAATTTACCGTCGTTATTGCCTACCGACACCGCCACGGTCTCACCTGCAACCTGATTCACAACGAAATCATATTTAAGTTTCATAATTTTATATATCCTCCTCATCAAACGCATCTTGACTGATTTTAAATCCACCTGCAAGTTCACTTTTAGGCAAAGTTTCAGTGTGGGGTTCATCGTCTAAAATATCGCTTAAACTTAAAGTAATTTTTGATTGTTCTGTTTCAAGTAATGACTCAGAAATATCGTCTATACGCCAATCATCTAACATTTTTTTACCTTCGGGGTATTCGGTGTCACAACAGTTTTTCTTTTTATAAACCGAAGATAACAGCATATAAATAATTAAAACAACCGCAGCAATTAACGTAACCGTAATGCCGCTTGAAAACATAGTATTTTTGTAATTAAACCTAATTTCAGATATTCCGCTGTCAACCGCAACCGCCATAAAGCCTACATTTACGTTTTCAACCTCTACCGCTTTGCCGTTGACGGTTGCTGTCCAACCCTTGTCATACGGAACCGAAAAAAACACCAATGACTTTTTATCACGCTCAACCGTAGCCGAAAAACCGTTATTGTCAACCGTGAATTTATCGGCTGAAGTTTCGGCAAGGCGTGATGCATCGTACGACAGTGTTTCGTTTGTAAAAGTCAACGAAGTGAAGTCAAAACCGTATGCTCCGCCCTTTAAAGTTTCTAAGTTTGTCATATAGTCCTTATATTTTTCTATTTGACTGTCGGTAAGTAACAATGCTTTTAGCATAAGGCGTGAACGGTTGCCTGTAGAATACGACTCGCAAAAATCGTAACTCATATAATAATCGTACGAAAAGCCGTAAGGAATATAATTATCGTTTTGATAGATATAATAATCACCGCTTGTTTTTATATAGGTGTAATCGGGCATAAGGGTTTCGCCGTCTTCAATAAAACTTTCGGCATAAACGGGGTTAAACAAATATTTAACCGACAGCAGCGACCTTATTGCAGGCAAATCAACATCGGGGCGGCTTGCAACCGAACGTTCAACGCCTATAAAATCGTAAAATTTCATTATAGAGGGTGAGACTACCGACTGAAAAGCGTTTATTGACGGATATCCTAAATACATACCTG
Organism: uncultured Ruminococcus sp.; assembly: GCA_964624945.1. Lineage (GTDB taxonomy): Bacteria > Bacillota > Clostridia > Oscillospirales > Acutalibacteraceae > UBA737. Next base: position 16,803 of record CAZUYL010000021.1, read on the forward strand.
TGTTGTCAATGCCGTCGTATACATCTATGCGGTATTCGGTATTGTCATCTATAAAAACTTCACCTTCAATAAGTGAGTCAATCATAACTTCTTTTACATCGTAAGAATGTGTACGGCCCGACGCTATAAACACATTGCCGTAAACTACCGACACTATGCACACGCAAATAATTGCCCTTTTATAAAACTTTTTACGGTTTGTTTTTAAAAGTTCAAGCAAAGGTTTTTGCAAGCAGATGCACAAAATTGCTATCATACTTGTTATCCAAAATCTGAGCATATAGGTATTGTCTTCACTTTGTGTGTAAAGGCCGAATATGATTTCGCCGTCGCTGTTTTTTTGCGGAAAAAATCCTATAACCAAAACAAACGCCAAGGTTATTACAAAATTCCAAGTAAAGCCCGAACGCCAATCAACCGATTTATCTTCGGTGAGCATTACCGTTGCCAAGCAAATCATAAGTATGGGCATATAGAACCAACGTGCGTAATACGAAGTGTTAAATGCGTAAAACGAACTGTTGAGTATAGGCACCATAGCAAACAGTACGCATACTGCAAGCAGACGCTTAAGCCAAGATTTTTCACGCAATTTAAACCAAGTGAAAAAGCCTGTCATACTAAATACGGGCAACCAACCGCCAAGCGAAGACCATTTTACATTAGCCTGCGGAAAGAAAACAGGCCTTGCAGGTAAATCGGGCGGAAAGAAGAAACACTCAATAATGTTTAAATATATCTGTTCTTTGCCGTAGGTGATGCCGTTCCAACCCAAAAGCACATCGGTTATTCTGTCATTACCCATTATGGCGTTGAGTGACGGCATAAGCAATATTGCCGATAGTGCCAAACCGAGCACCGCTTCAAAAGCAAATATGCAAAAGCGTGAAAATTTAACCTTTATAGCCTTTGAATAAAGCCTTACAAAGAAATATATTACACAAAATACCACCATACCGAAAAAGAAGAAATAGTTGGTAATAGCACAGTATGCCACCGCTATGGCAAATACACCCCTGCGGTTTTCGGTAAGTAAAAGTTCTATAGCAAGTAACAAAAGCGGAAAAGCAATTATAGCCTCGTGAAAATGATTAAAAAATATGTTGTATATCGAAAAACCCGAAAAAGCATACAGCAGTCCGCCAAGACTTGCAGCATACGAAGTTTTGGTAAAACGGCGAATGTATAAATAACCTGTAAGTGCCGCACACGCAAATTTTAAAATAAGCAACGGCCCCATTAAATAAGGAACAAAACTGTTAGGAAATATGAGCGTTATCCAGAAAAACGGACTGCCAAGCAGGTAAAATGCATATGAACCTATAAAATCGGAACCTAAATCGGTAAGCCAATTCCAATTTATATCACCTGTGCGTATTGCATTATGGCACATTTGGTAAAAGGGTATTTGCTGAACGTTGAAATCACCGTAAAAAGTAAAATAACCCTCACTCAAAAGCATATAAGGTACAAAAAGACAAGCGGCTGTAAGCAACGCCACCGAAAAAGTCAAAAGTTTCTTTTCTTTTTGATTTTTCAAAAGAATTTGCTTGCTTTGAGAAAAGGTCATAAAAATACTCCGATTTTTTTATATTTATTATTGCTTATTAT
>CAZUYL010000022.1:0-18247 GCA_964624945.1 uncultured Ruminococcus sp.
CTAACCGCAAGCGGTGCAATGGCTTAATAATGCACAATTCACAATGCATAATGCACAATTATATGTGTAGTTAAGCTGCATACCGGAGTTTGAATTTAATCTAAAACTCAATAAATAAAAAACACAGACAGTATCTAAGCAATTAGGTACTGTCTGCTTGTATATAAGGGGAAATTGATTAAAGATGTGTCTGTTCTTGATTCACTCTGACGAGGAGATGAAAAATAAATTTTGCATTAATTAACTAACCAAATAAAAATCACATCTCTAATTAAGCAATTTAAAGATAGAATTAGTTAGAGGTTTATAGGTGAGGGGATTAAAAGCACAAAAAACAACCAACCGTTTAAGCGTGTTAAAAGTTTCGCTTGCGGTTGGTTGATTATTAGTAAAATTTCAAGTTTAACCGTTAGTTGCGGTTGACTTAATTTTTGCCGGCATTTGGTGTTTGCTGTTTAAGAGCCGCACGTGTTTTGCGAATTTCACCAAGATTAGCGGTAAGACCTTCGTCGGCACGACGCATAATGTCATCAACAAAGTCTTGTGCTGCACGACGCATATCTTTTGCTTTGCCTTGTGCATTTGAAATTATTTCGGCAGCCTTTTCTTGTGCCAATTTAACAATTTCTTCTTGAGCAACCATTGCTTTTGCCTTTTCTTCAGCGTTGCGGATAATGCCGTCGGCTTCACGTTTAGCGGTGGTTATAATGTCGGCACGGTCGGCAACAATGCCGCGAGCCTGTTTAATTTCGCTTGGTATGTTAAGACGTATATCATCAACAACCGCACGGAGTTTTTCAATGTCTACAACAGTTTTTTTACCGGGGATTTTTATACCGCTGTCAAGCACCTCGTCAAACTGTTCAAGTAATTCATCAAGTGTCATTTAAATTCATCCTCCATATAATTAATAATTGTATTTACTTTTGCGATGATATTCGTTTTACAACATCATCATAAATTGCTTCGGGTAAAAAGTCGCTGACATCTCCACCCATACCCGCAACCTGTTTTGCCATACTCGAACTCAAATACATATATTGAGAACTTGTGGTAAGAAACAGGGTTTCAACCTGCGGATTAAGTTTTTTATTGGTAAGTGCCATCTGAAATTCGTATTCAAAATCAGACATAGCACGTAAACCCTTTACAATGGCACAGGCGTTTTTCTGTGCGGCGTAGTCGGCAAGCAAACCGTCATATATATCAACCTGAACATTTGGTAAATCGCCGACGCATTTTTCAATAAGCAATTTGCGTTCTTGCGGTGAAAATGTTGAGTTTTTGTTGGCGTTGTTCATAACAACAACAATAAATTTATCAAACATTGCCGATGCACGAGTTATAATGTCAAGATGACCGAGTGTTATTGGGTCGAAACTGCCCGGACATACGGCTATACGCTCATTAATCATATTTGTTCATCCTTTTTATAAGCGGTAATATACGTTTTACCGTATCTGTACACTTTGCAGATTGAAAAATCACCTATTTTTTCAGGCAAAGCAACTTCTTTTGGGTGTTCACAAAAAATTTTGCCGTAATCACTCATATAAGGTACGGTTTTTGAAATTGCATTTTCAAGAACACCTGCCAAGTAGGGTGGGTCAAGAAAAGCAATGTCAAACTTTTGGTTACAACGCAACAAAAAAGTTGAATAATCGCTTTTGATAACGGTTGCCTGATTTGAAAAACCTGTGTTTTCAATATTTTGATTAATCGCTTTAATTGAGGCATCGTTACAGTCAACAAAAACGGCACTTTCAGCACCGCGGCTCAACGCTTCAATACCTAACTGACCGCTGCCTGCAAATAAATCAAGAACACGTCTGCCTTCAATATCAAACTGAATTGAACTGAAAAGTGCTTCTTTAACCTTGTCACCGGTAGGACGTACAATGTCGTTACCCGTAACGGTAACAAGCCTTTTGCCTCTGGCAATGCCTGTAATAACACGCATTATAAAAATACCTCCGGTTAAATTATATTAGTGTACATAAAATACCAAGCATATTATCGCACTAAACATAAGGTTTTGTCAACAATTATTTTTGATTTTAATAAAAAATCGACATCAAAAACACATAAAAGGCTGTAATATTAACATTTAAAATAAGAATTTGCACAAAAAACACTTGATTTTTTGTATTGTTTGTGTTATCATATCAAAGCATTTGATTACACCTTACCTTAAAAGGTGGGTTTAATGCCGAAAATAATCGACATTGAAGCGGATGGTCCTCTGTTACTATATGTTTCACGAACGTCTGAAAAAAATTAAGGAGGAAATTTTCAATGGATGCTTTAAAAGAATTAGTTGCTTCTCAACTAAAAAATGACGTGCCCGAAATTTTAATCGGTAGCACAGTTAAGGTTCACGTAAGAATTAAAGAGGGCGAAAAAGAAAGAATACAGGTATTTGAAGGTACCGTTATTGCTAAAAACAACAGCGGTATTGCCGAAACATTTACCGTTCGTCGTGTTTCTTACGGCGTAGGTGTTGAACGTGTATTTCCTGTTCATTCACCCGTTGTTGCTAAGGTTGAACTTGTGCGTAAAGGTAAAGTTCGCCGTGCAAAACTTTACTATTTGCGTGACCGTGTTGGTAAAGCAGCAAAAGTTAAAGAACTTATCGGTTAATTTTCTTTCTAAGAGTGGGGGATGGGGCAGTTTGCCTTGTCCCCTTAAACTTTATTTTTGGTGGTGTTATTATGGACGAATTAGGTTGCAACAATTCTGAAAATGAAATGCAAAACAACAAACCCGAAACGGTTAAAAATTCAAAAAAAGATATTTTTGATGCCTTTGAGGTTTTGGTTCACGCTATTTTGGCGGTTGTTTTGTGCTTTAGTTTTTTATTTAGAGTTGCCACTATTGACGGTCCTTCTATGGAAAACACTTTACACAACGGTGAAAAAGTTATAGTAACAAGTCTGTTTTACAAAGCCAAAGTTGGCGATATTGTTATTGTGTCACGCAATACCGAAAACAGTATTTACACCATTACCGACAGCAACACCCCCATTATTAAAAGGGTAATTGCTACCGAAGGCCAAACGGTTGATATTGATTTTGAAAGCGGAACCGTTACCGTTGACGGTGTAGAACTTGACGAACCGTATACAAAAACCGATACAAATCTTAAATATGATATTGATTTTCCCGTAACTGTTGATGAGGGTTGCGTTTTCGTTTTGGGTGATAACCGCAACAATTCACTTGACAGCCGTTCATCACAAATAGGTGATTACGGTATGGTAGATACACGTTATATATTAGGTCATGCTGTTTTTAGAATTTTGCCGTTTAGCAAGGCCGGAAAGTTGGAATAATTATGGCAAATAATAATACCCAAACTATACAATGGTTCCCCGGTCATATGACCAAGGCTCGCCGAAAAATCGCCGAGCAGTTAAAACTTATAGATGCCGTGGCAGAAGTGGTTGATGCACGCATACCAGTAAGCAGCAGAAACCCCGATTTAAAAGAAATTATAGGTGATAAACCGCATATAATACTTTTAAATAAATGCGATATGGCAGACGACAACGCTACTAAAAAATGGATAGAACACTATAAAAAACAGGGCATTTACGCAATACCGCTTGACTGTAAAACAGGTAAGGGGATTTCGGCTTTTAAAGATACCGTAAAAACCGTTTTAGCTGATAAACTTGAAAGTTACCGTGCTAAAGGTATGGTTGGCAAACCTTTACGTGTTATGGTTGTTGGTATTCCGAATGTGGGTAAATCGTCTTTTATAAACCGTATTGCAGGCGGTAGCAGGGCAAAGGTTGAAAACCGCCCCGGTGTAACACGCGGAAATCAATGGTTTTCGGTTGATAAAGAACTTGAATTGCTTGACACACCCGGTGTATTGTGGCCCAAGTTTGATGACAACACCGTAGGTGAACATTTAGCCTTTACAGGTGCTGTATCTGACCGCATAATCGACACCGAATTACTTGCAATGCGATTGCTTGAATTACTTATACCGCTTTATCCGAATTTACTTGATGAGCGTTATAAAATTTCGGAATTTCCCGAAGACAGTTACGATGCATTGTGCCTGCTCGGTAAAAAACGAGGTATGGTTATACGCGGCGGCGAAACAGATACCGAAAGGGCAGCCAATATGTTGCTTGAAGAATACCGTAATTGTAAAATAGGCAAAATTACGCTTGAAAGGGTTGAAAATTATGCCTGATTTTGAATACGAAAAAAGTGCAATACAAAACGGTTATAAATTAATTTGCGGTGTCGATGAAGCAGGCAGAGGTCCGCTTGCGGGTCCTGTTTGTGCAGCAGCGGTTATTTTACCGCACGACTGCCAGATTGACGGTTTAAACGACTCTAAAAAGTTAAGTGAGAAAAAACGTGAATTGCTTTTTGACATTATAAAGGAAAAGGCACTTGCATATAATATTGCGTACGGTACTTTAGAAGAAATCGAAACATATAACATTTTAGAGGCTACATATATTGCTATGAACCGTGCCGTAAACGATCTTTCACTAAAACCCGATTTTGCCTTAATTGACGGCAATCGAGTGCCTAAAGGAATAGCAATACCTTGCGAAACGGTTGTAAAAGGCGATATGAAATCTTGCTCAATAGCAGCCGCATCAATACTTGCAAAAGTAACCCGTGACCGTTTAATGATAGAATACGGCAATAAATATCCCGAATATAATTTTCAAAAACATAAGGGTTACGGCACAAAAGAACATTACGAAGCCATTAAACAGCATGGTGTTTGCGAAATACACCGTCTATCTTTTTTGAAAAATGTACTCAAATGATAATCATTCTGCCCGTCTTGGCAGAGAAGGTGAAAATTTTGTAGCCGAATATTTAAAATCTAAAGGATACATAATAATCAAACGCAACTGGCGTGACAGCCGTTACGGTGAACTTGATATAGTTGCCGAAAACCGTGAATATATAGTTTGTGTTGAGGTTAAAACACGCGGCAAAAACGCATTAGTAAGCGGAACTGAAGCGGTTGATTATGCCAAAAGGCAAAGAACTGTAAATGCATCACATTCTTTTGTAAAAAAGTTAAGAACCGATTTGCCGCTTAGAATAGATGTTGCCGAAGTAACTGTAATAGATGAAATCGACGGCAAATTCAAATTTAAACTCAATTACATAGAAAATGCATTCGGGTGATTGATTGAATTTTTTTGATTTGCATTGTGACACCGCATATACGTGTTATGAAAAAGGCCTATCGTTTAGTGATAATTTTTTGTCGGTTACACCGTCAAAAGCTAAAGCGTTTGATAAATGGTATCAATGTTTTGCGGTTTTTATAAAAGATGGTCAAAACGAACCGTTTGAATATTATAAAAACGTTTTAAAATCTTTTAAACAAAACTTAAAAAACAACTTTAATAATTTAACAGCCATTTTTACCGTTGAAAACGGCAATTTAATTGAAGATAATTTAAACAGGGTAGAATACCTGCATAATGATGGCATTAAAGCAATTACGCTTACTTGGAACGGTGAAAATAACATTGCAGGCGGTGTTGATACCGATGTAGGTTTAAAAGAATTCGGTAAACAGGTTATAGCCGAAATGAACCGTTTTGATATTGCGGTTGATTTATCACATCTTAATAAAAAAAGTTTTTATTCGGCTTTAGAACTTGCCAACCGACCTATAGTTACACATTCTTCGTTGCAATATATTAATAATCACAAAAGAAATATTGATAATTGCCAATTAAAAGCATTGATACAAAAGGGTGGATTGTTCGGCCTGTGTTTTTACCCGAAGTTTTTGGGTGAAGGTGACGTTTTTGAAAACATTTACAAAAACGTTTTTCATATACTTGATATGGGCTATCAAGATTATTTGTGCATAGGTTCCGATTTTGACGGTGCCGATATGTCTGAAAAACTTTGCAAGATATCTGATGTACAGTCACTTTTTGAATATTTAACCTATAAAAACATTGATAAAAATATATTAAATAAAATATTTTTTGAAAATGCATATAATTTTTTTAATAAAGGGGAAGTTTAAATGCAATACGTAAGCACACGTAATAATTCACTTGAAGTTTCTTCCGCATATGCCATAGCACACGGCATTTCGGAAGAGGGCGGACTTTATATGCCCAAAACAATACCTACATTAACTAAAGAAGATTTTGATGAATTATTAAAATATGATTATAAATCAAGAGCAGAATTTATTTTAAAAAAATATTTAACCGATTTTACTGCCGAAGAAATATCCGCTTGTGTTAACGGTGCATATACAGGCACTTTTGATGATGAACAACCTGCCGCTATAGCACAACTCGGCAACAATATAAATATGTTGGAGTTATGGCACGGCCCTACATGTGCTTTTAAAGATTTGGCTTTGCAAATTTTACCGCATTTACTTACAACCTCAACAAAAAAGATTTCCGACGGTAAAAAAACCGTTATTTTGGTTGCAACATCGGGTGATACAGGCAAAGCAGCACTTGAAGGTTTTAAAGATGTTGAAAATACCGAGATTATTGTCTTTTATCCAAGTGAAGGCGTAAGTCCAATGCAAAAATTGCAAATGGCTTCGCAAAAAGGTAACAATGTTCACGTTTGTGCAATAAAAGGTAATTTTGACGATGCTCAGTCAGGCGTAAAGAAAATATTTACAAATGCCGAAATAAAAGACACTATGGCAAACAACGGTATGGAATTTTCTTCGGCAAATTCTATAAACTGGGGCAGACTTGTACCGCAAATCATCTATTATGTATCTGCTTACTGCGATATGCTTAATAAAGGCGATGATTTGTCAAACGGATTTAACGTTGTTGTTCCTACAGGTAACTTCGGTAATATTTTGGCGGCATATTTTGCAAAAGAGATGGGTGTGCCGATAAATAAACTTATTTGTGCATCTAACTCTAACAATGTGCTTACCGATTTTATAAACAGCGGAACATACAATCGCAACCGTGATTTTTATACAACAGTTTCGCCTTCTATGGATATACTAATTTCAAGCAACCTTGAAAGAATGATTTATATACTCTCAGGCGGTAATTCTAAATACGTTGCACAACTTCAAGATGACCTTGCAAAACACGGTAAATTTACCGTAAACGGTGAAATTACTTCAAAATTGCAAAACATTTTTTACGGTGCTTGCTGTGACGACTCTGAAACCTTAACTACAATAAAAAACACTTTTGATAAATACGGTTATTTGTGCGATACCCACACAGCAGTAGCAGTAAACGTATACGGTAATTATATTAAAGATACCGCTGATAATCGCCCCGTGCTTATTGCATCAACTGCATCGCCTTACAAATTTGCAAAGAGTGTTTTATCGGCACTTTGCGACAATGTACCTACAGATGAATTTGAGGCAGTCAGATATTTATCTGACTTTACAAACACAAGTATACCTTCGCCCATTGCAGACCTTGAAAATGCCAATGTTAGATTTGATGATATTTACGAGAAGCAGGATATGTATTCCGCTGTTTGTGATTGCTTAAAAATTAACTGATTATTTTAAAAATTGAAGCAAATATCCGACTCTGTAGAGTCGGATATTTGCTGAGAAAAAATTTATCGTGCTTTAAAGGTGTCACAACATGTTTCACTGCAACAGCAAGCCGTTTGATTGCCAATTTGTATATTGCCTGCTGAACAAGTGTTTTTTTCGGTGTGATGCACACAGTTTTTAACGCTGCACTTAATGCAACATTCGGTTTTGCAACCTGAAATATCCATTTTAATTTCTTCCTTTCTTGGCAGTTGCCAATTATATTATTTGTAATTTTATTTTTTATTATTCAGTATAGGTGAAATATCAAAAATGAATTTATTTACAATTTCAGATTTACATTTGCCGCTCGGTGTCAATAAACCTATGAATATTTTTTCGGGCTGGGACAATTACGTTGAACGTATCGAAAAAAATTGGAAAAAATTGATTAATCAAGATGATACCGTCTTAATCGGCGGTGATATTTCGTGGGCAAGTTCGCTTTTCGAGGCAAAGCCCGATTTTGAATTTATAAACAGTTTGCCCGGCAAAAAAATAATTTTAAAAGGCAATCACGATTATTGGTGGGGAACTGCCAATAAAATTAATGAATTTTTTGTTGAAAACAAATTCAACTCAATTAAAATTTTGCACAACAACGCTTATAGCGACGGCAAAATCGCAATTTGCGGAACACGCGGTTGGATATATGACGGTACAGGTGAAAAAGACCAAAAAGTAGTTTTAAGAGAAGCCGCCCGTCTTGAACGTTCAATAAGTCTTGCTGTTAACACAAAAAGCGAACCGTATGTTTTTTTACATTATCCGCCTGCTTATTCTGAGTTTTTGTGCCGTGAAATTCTTGATGTTTTACATAAGTATAATGTCCAAAAAGTCTACTACGGTCACATACACGGCAAAGGTATTTTAAATATAGTTGATACTTGCGAAAACATTAAATTAAAACTTACATCTGCCGACGGCGTCGATTTTACACCTGTTTTTGTCGCAAATTGTTCAACTTTTGAAAAAATTTGACTTTTTACCGTTATATTGTAATTATGTAGGTAAAAAAAACTTGCATTTTTTGCAATATATGGTATAATCATTTTAATTATTATGGAGTCTTATGACTTTATTCGGAGGTAAAAATTTTATGACTTTAAAAGAAACTAATAAGATTGAAACTAATCGCTATCAACTCGAAATTGTAATTGACGGCGAACAGTTCCGTGAAGCAATCAAAACTGCTTACCGTAAAGAAGGCAAAAAAATCAATGTGCCCGGTTTTAGAAAAGGTAAAGCACCGCTCCACATCATTGAAACCTACTACGGCAGCGAAGTGTTTTTTGAAGATGCTTTGAATTTACTTTATTCTGATGCAGTTGAAACAGCAATCAACGAATCAGGTCTTAAGGTAATTGATGACAAAATGGATTTTGAACTTGTTTCAATTTCTAAAGAAGACGGCGTTGATTTTAAAGTAAGTGTTACAACTTACCCTGAAATCGAACTCACCGAATACAAAGGTTTAAAAGCAGAAAGACCGCTTGTAAAGGTTGATGCTGCCGAAGTTAACGCAGAAATTAAATCTTTGCAAGAACGTAACGCACGTATGGTATCTGTTGAAGACAGAGCCGCTAAAAAAGGCGATACAGTTGTTATTGACTTTGAAGGTTTTACAGACGGCGTTGCATTTGACGGAGGTAAGGCAGAAGGTCACTCTTTAGAACTCGGTTCAGGTCAGTTTATTCCCGGATTTGAAGATCAAATAATCGGCAAAAACATTGATGATGAATTTGATGTTAACGTAACTTTCCCTGAAGAATACGGTGCAAAAGAACTCGCAGGCAAACCTGCTGTATTTAAAGTAAAACTTCACGAAATCAAATTGCGTGAATTACCCGCTGCAGATGATGAATTTGCAAAAGACGTAAGCGAATTCGACACCTTAAAAGAACTTAAAGCAGACCTTAAGAAAAAGGCACTCGAACGTAAAAAGAAAGCCGCTGAAGAAGCAGTTGAAAACATTTTGGTTCAACAAATTGTTGACGGCATTAAGGGTGAAATTCCTGAGGCAATGTTCACAAACCGCCTCAATCAGTCTGTAGAAGAATTCAACTACCGTTTACAGTCACAGGGTATGAGCCTTGATTTATATCTTCAGTACACAGGCAGCACAATTGAGCAGTTCCGTGAAACTTTCCGTCCTCAAGCAGAAATGCAGGTTAAATACCGCCTTGCTCTTGAAAAGATTGTTGAACTTGAAGGCATTACAGCCGACGAAACCGCTGTTGAAGCAGAATATGCTAAAATTGCCGAAAGTTACAATATGGAAGCCGACAAGGTTAAAAATTATATCCCTGCAAGCGAAATTGAAAAAGATGTTGCCGTATCAAAGGCTATTGATTTCGTAAAAGAAAATGCAGTTATTACAGATGCTGCACCCGAAAAGAAAGAAACAAAAAAGGCTGCAGAAAAAACTAACGAAGAATAATTTGTTTATAATTTAATGTTTCGGTTCATAATATAAAGCATTGGAGGTAATTTAATATGGCTTTAATTCCTTATGTACTTGAACAAACAAGTCGCGGCGAACGTTCTTATGATATTTTCTCACGTTTGCTAAACGACAGAATTATTATGCTAAACGATCAAGTTGACGATACTACCGCAAGTGTAATAATTGCACAACTTTTGTATCTTGAAGGTCAAGATCCCGATAAAGACATAAGTTTTTATATCAACAGTCCGGGCGGTTCTGTTTCTGCAGGTCTTGCTATTTATGATACTATGAAATACATCAAATGTGACGTAAGCACCATCTGTATGGGTATGGCTGCGTCAATGGGTGCATTTCTGCTTTCATCGGGCACAAAAGGTAAACGTTTTGCTTTGCCCAACAGCGAGATTATGATTCATCAACCGTCAGGCGGTGCACAAGGTCAGGCTACTGATATTCTTATTCACGCCGACCACATCAAGCGTACACGCAGTAATTTAAATAAAATTTTGTCTGAAAACACAGGCAAACCTTTAGAAATTATTGAGCAAGACACCGAACGCGACAACTTTATGTCGGCAGTTGAAGCCGCTGAATACGGACTTATTGATAAGGTTATAACAAAAAGATAAGAGGTACTTTTAATGCCAAAAGACATTGATAATGATATACGCTGTTCTTTTTGCGGCAAAACTCAAGATGAGGTAATGCGTCTTGTTGAAGGTCCCGGTGTATATATTTGCGACAGTTGTATTAATTTTTGTTCTTCTTTGCTTTTTGATGACGAGATTTCGTATAAAGACAAAAAGAAAAACAAAAAACAACCCGATAAAGTTTTACCTAAACCGCAAGAAATCAAGGCTCTGCTTGATGAATACGTAATCGGGCAGGATGAGGCTAAAAAAACACTTTCCGTAGCGGTATACAATCACTACAAAAGGGTTTATAAGCAAGAATCTCTCGGTGTTGAAGTTGCCAAAAGCAATGTGTTAATGTTAGGCCCTACAGGTGTAGGTAAAACCTTATTAGCACAAACGCTTGCGAAAATATTAGATGTGCCGATCGCTATTACCGATGCCACAACTTTAACCGAGGCAGGTTACGTCGGCGAAGATGTTGAAAATATTTTGTTGCGTTTAATTCAGGCAGCGGATTTTGACATTGAAAAAGCAGAACACGGCATAATTTACGTTGATGAAATTGATAAAATTTCACGCAAAAGCGAAAATGTATCAATAACACGTGATGTAAGCGGTGAGGGTGTTCAACAGGCACTTTTAAAAATTCTTGAAGGTACTGTATCAAATGTTCCACCACAGGGTGGCAGAAAACATCCTCAACAAGATTTTATACAAATTGATACTACAAACATACTCTTTATATGTGCGGGTGCGTTTGATGGTATTGATAAAGTTATTGAACGTCGTATAGGCGGCGGCAGTTTAGGTTTCGGTGCTGATATTAAATCACCTAAAAGCCTTGAAGCACAGCAACTTTCAAAACTTGCAACACATCAAGACTTAGTTAAATTTGGCTTAATACCTGAACTTGTAGGCCGTTTGCCCGTTATTACAACACTTGATGCTATGGATAAGGATACACTTATCCGCATTATGTCAGAACCTAAAAATTCCATAATAAAGCAATATCAGGCTTTATTTGCACTTGATAACATTGAGTTGGAATTTGAACCCGATGCACTTGAAAAAATTGCAGAACTTACAATAAAAAATAAAACAGGTGCACGCGGATTACGTTCTTTGGTTGAATCAACACTTCAAGATCTTATGTTTGAAATGCCTTCAAAAAGCAATGTTTCAAAGGTTATTGTTACTGTTGATACCGTTAACGGCGGCGATGCCGTAATTATTGAAAAATAATACAATTTAAACTCACTTGCCGTATTGTCGGCAGGTGAGTTTTGATATATAAGTATATTAATTTTTAAAAATGCAACTTTAAAGTATTTACATATCGGATAATTTATTGTAAAATAACTAAACAGAGTTTTAGTGGGTGAATTAATGAAAAATATTGTTATTGTAGGTGGCGGTGCCGCAGGATTAATAGCAGCATGCACGGTTGCCGAAAAGTCAAAAGGCAATAAGGTAAATATAACCCTTGTTGAAAAAAATTCAAGACCTGCACGAAAGGTAATGATAACTGGTAAGGGCAGATGCAATGTTACAAATGATTGTGATTTAAATACCCTTATAGCCAATACAACCGTTAATGGCAAGTTTTTATATTCGGCATTCAGTTCGTTTTCTTCACAAGATACAATGAAGTTTTTTGAAGAAAAAGGCGTTCCCTTAAAAACCGAACGCGGAAACCGTGTGTTTCCCGTGTCGGATAAAGCGGTTGATATTGTAGATGCTTTAGTAAACACCGTAAAAAAAGGTTGTAATATCATTGAAGGTGAAGTTCAAAACGTTTTAGCACCAAAAGGTTATGTAACGGCTGTAAAACTTACCGATGGCAGAATACTTAATGCCGATGCGGTAATAATAGCAACGGGTGGTTTATCGTATTCGCTTACGGGTTCTACGGGTGACGGCTATAAAATTGCCGAAAGTTTGGGGCATACAGTAACATCGTTAAGACCGTCTCTTGTTGGTATTGAGTGTCACGAAGGTTTTTGTACACGTCTTGCAGGGCTTTCTTTAAAAAATGTTACACTTTCTTTATACGAAAACGGCAAAAAGAAACCGCTGTACAGCGATTTAGGTGAAATGTTGTTTACTCATACAGGTGTGTCGGGTCCGCTTTCGCTTTCGGCATCGGCATATTTGCGTAAACTTGATAAAAAACAATATTTTTTGGAAATTGATTTAAAACCCGCTTTAGATGTTGCTCAACTTGATAAACGCCTCTTGCGTGATTTTGAGGAATATTCCAATCGTGATTTTGCTAACTCTTTAGACAAACTGCTGCCTAAAAGCATAATTCCGATTATAATAAATATGTCGGGCATTTCGCCGCACACAAAGGTTAATCAAATCAGCCGTGAGCAACGAATTGCTTTAATAAACGCTGTAAAACATTTCAAACTTAATGTTACGGGGCTTCGACCTATCGAAGAAGCGATTGTTACAAGCGGTGGTATCAGCGTTAAAGAGATTAATCCTGCTACTATGATGTCTAAATTAGTTGACGGCCTTTATTTTGCAGGCGAGGTAATCGACGTAGATGCCTTTACAGGTGGATTTAATTTACAAATAGCATTTTCTACAGGCTTTTTAGCGGGCGAAAGTGCCGCAGAATATGAAAGGGAAGATAACGTATGATTTCTATTGCACTTGACGGACCTGCAGGAGCAGGCAAAAGCACCGTTGCAAAAGGTGCTGCAAAAAAACTCGGATATATTTATGTAGATACAGGTGCACTTTACCGTACCGTAGGTCTTAAATTTTTACGCGACGGTTACGGCACCGAACTTAACTGTGATATTGATGAAGTATTAAAAAGTATATTGATTGACATTAAATTTATAAACGGCACACAACATGTTTTTTTAAACGGCGAAGATGTATCCGATTTAATAAGAACACCCGAAGCATCTATGATGGCATCTGCCGTTTCGGCAAAATCGCCTGTTCGTGCATTTTTACTTGAGATGCAACGCAAACTCGCACGTGAAAATAATGTTATTATGGACGGCAGAGATATAGGAACCGTTGTTTTACCGAATGCCACACTTAAATTTTTTGTTACCGCTTCTGCCGATGAACGTGCCGCACGCCGTTTTAAAGAGTTAACCGAAAAAGGTATGGACGTTAAATACGAAGATATTTACGAAGACATCAAAACACGAGATTATAACGATTCTCACCGTGAAATTGCACCGCTCAAACCTGCAGAAGATTCTATTATATTTGATACTACAGGCTATAATTTAGAGCAGTCGATTGAAAAACTTATTGAAATTATCAATGAAAGATTGGAAGGTTGATAATTTGAAAATTACGCTTGCTAAAACCGCAGGATTTTGCTTTGGTGTAAACCGTGCGGTTCAAACAGTTTACGATTTAATAGATAACGGTGAAAAGGTTTGCACTTTAGGGCCCATAATTCATAACAGCCAAATGGTTGACGAGTTAAAATCAAAAGGCGTTAGGGTAGTCGAAACACCGTCCGAAACTAAACCCGACGAAATACTTGTTATCCGTTCACACGGTGTGGGTAAAAAAGTTTATGATGAGGCAAATAATTTAGGGGTAAAGTTGTGCGATGCCACATGCCCCTTTGTAGCCAAAATACATAAAATAGTTGAAGAGCAATCATCAAAAGGTGATATAATTTTAATTGCGGGTGATGAAAAACATCACGAGGTTATCGGAATAATAGGGCATTGTGTTTCACAATATTATGTGTTTTCTTCGGTAGAAGAACTTGAATATTTGATAAAAAATCACCCCGAAATTAAACAAAATGACGTTTCGGTTGTTTCACAGACCACTTTTAACGCAAAAAAATGGGAAAATACGCAAATTTTTTTAAAAAATATCTGTACAAATGCAAAAATATTTGATACAATATGTAATGCTACATCAACAAGGCAAACTGAAGCACGCGAACTTGCAACGCTTAACGATGTAATGGTTGTAATCGGTGGCAAGCACAGTTCAAACACGGCAAAGTTATTTGACGTGTGTTCATCAATTTGTCAAAACACGTATTTAATAGAAACCGCAGTCGAACTTGAACGTGAGTGGTTTTTAAATGCGGAAAACGTTGGTGTGGTTGCAGGTGCATCTACACCTGCCGGTATTATAAAGGAGGTTATTAAAACCATGTCGGAAATTTTACAACCTGTAGATGAACAGACAAAAGTAGAAGAAACTGTTCAAAAAAGCTTCGAAGAAATGACAGACGAGGAAGCATTTGAGGCTTCGCTTAACGGTCTTACGGGCGAGCAAAAGGTATGCGGTACCGTTGTTGCGGTTAACGCATCCGAAATCACTGTAGATATAGGTAGAGGAGTAACCGGTTATGTTACTGCTGATGAGTATTCATCTGAGCCTGTTGATCTGTTAAGTGAGGTAAATGTAGATGATAAGTTAAATCTTATCATTATGAAGATCAGCGATCAGGAAGGAACCGCAATGCTTTCAAAGCGTCGTTATGATGCTATTGCAGGTTGGGATAATATAGTTGCTGCCAAAGAATCCGGTGAAGTGCTTCACGGTGTTGTTCGCGATGTTATTAAGGGCGGCGTTGTTGTATATTCTAACAATGTTCGCGTATTTATCCCTGCTTCACAGGCTACTGCTTCAAGAAATGATTCTATTGAAGATTTAAAGGGTACTGAAGTTGATTTCAGAATTATTGAAATCGGTCGCGGTCGCAGAGCCGTAGGTTCTATCCGCAGCGTTCTTCGTGACGCACGCAAAGCGGCTGAAGAAAAAGTTTGGGCTTCTATTGCAGTAGGTGATCGTATTAAAGGTACTGTTAAATCACTTACAAGTTACGGTGCGTTCGTTGACATCGGCGGTGTTGACGGAATGGTTCACATTTCTGAACTTTCTTGGAATCGCATTAAAAACCCATCAGAAGTAGTTGCTGTAGGCGATGAAATTGAGGTTTATGTTAAAGCACTTGACACCGAAAAGAAAAAGATTTCTTTAGGTTACAAAAAAGCAGAAGATAATCCTTGGACAATCTTCCAAAACAATTACAACGTTGACGATGTTGTTACCGTTAAAATTGTAAGTATGACTACATACGGTGCTTTTGCAAGAATTATCCCCGGCGTTGACGGTCTTATCCATATTTCACAAATTGCCGATAAGCACGTTGCAAAACCGCAGGATGAACTTACCGTTGGTCAAGAAGTTGCGGCTAAAATCACCGCTATTGACCTCGACAAAAAGCGTGTTAGTCTTTCTATACGTGCTCTTATTGAGCCTGAAACAGTTGAAGAAACCGTTGCTGAAGATGAAGTTGTTGCATCAACCGAAGAAACCGCAACCGAAGAAACTGCTGAATAATTTTATGCTTTTTCACGTCTGGAGTAACCTTCAGGCGTGATTTTGTTATGAGAGGAATTTTATATGCTTGATTTTGAATATTACGCACCTACCAAAGTTTTTTTCGGCAAAGGCAGGGAAACACAGGTTGGAAAAATAATATCCGATTACGGTTTTAAAAAAGTTTTGCTTATATACGGCAAGGGCAGTATAAAGAAAAGCGGATTGTACGGCAAAGTTGTAAATTCGTTGACGCAAAATCAAATATCTTTTGCTGAAATGAGTGGTGTTGAACCTAACCCTAAAATTGAGTTTATACGCCAAAGCATTGATTGTGCCAAAAAAGAAAAAGCCGAACTTATACTTGCAATAGGCGGTGGCAGTGTAATTGATGCCGCAAAATATACTGCACTTGGTGCCGTTTGCGAAAACGATGTATGGGATTTCGTAACAGGTAAGGCTACACCTGAATCTGCATTGCCTGTAGGTTGTATTTTAACAATATCTGCCGCAGGTAGTGAGATGAGTGCTTCTGCCGTGGTTAGTGACTTGTCGATTAATATGAAACGCGGATTAACAAGTGAACTTATACGCCCGCTATTTTCAATATGTAATCCAGAACTTACCTATACTGTGTCAAAATATCAAACCGCCTGCGGCATTACCGATATAATGGCACACACTATGGAACGTTATTTTACGCCCTGTGAACCCGTAGATATTACCGACCAAATTGCCGAAAGTATTTTACGTACCGTTATAAATGCGGCAAAAACCGTAATGCTAAAACCAAACGATTATGAGGCACGTGCAAATATTATGTGGGCGTCAAGCCTTTCGCATAATAATCTTACAGGTTGTGGCAGAATAAATTCGTTGCCCGTTCATCAACTTGAACACGCCGTAAGCGGTGAGTTTGATAATGTGTCGCACGGTGCGGGTTTGGCTGTGCTTTTTCCTGCGTGGGCTAACTACGTTTATAAATACAACGTTTCGCGTTTTGCTCAGTTTGCACGCAATGTATGGGGCATTACTGAACCTGATGATAAAACTGCGGCAAAAGAGGGAATATGTAAAATGTCAGAATTTTTTAAATCAATCGGTATGCCGCAAAAATTTAATGAATTTGGTATAACGGTAAACGATATTGAAAGACTTACTGATTTATGTACCTATGATAATGCACGTACAATAAAAAGCGTAATTGATTTAGGTTGCACCGAAATACATGACATTTTTGCAAAATGTATCGATTAAATCAGTAATCATTATTGATTTATACAATAAAAATCGAAAAAATTTAATTTTTTTGCAAAAAAGTCTTTATTTTTAATACTTCTTTTGATATAATAAATGAGATACCATACATTAGGGTATAATTCAGTTGAAATTGGATTACAATTAAGTAAATTTTTTAGGAGGTTGATTCGTAATGAGTCACAAGTATGTTTACCTCTTTAGTGAGGGTAACGCAGATATGCGTGAATTACTCGGTGGTAAAGGTGCTAACCTTGCAGAAATGACCAAAATTGGTCTTCCTGTTCCTCAGGGTTTTACCGTTACAACAGAGGCTTGTACACAGTACTACGAAGATGGCAGAAAAATCAACGATGATATTCAAGCACAAATTATGGAATACATCGACAAAATGGAGGGTATCACCGGTAAAAAATTCGGTGATAAAGAAAATCCGCTTCTTGTTTCTGTTCGTTCGGGTGCACGTGCATCAATGCCCGGTATGATGGATACCATTCTTAACCTTGGTCTTAATGAAGACGTTGTTGAAACAATGGCTGCAAAAAGCGGCAATGCTCGTTGGGCTTATGACTGCTACAGACGTTTCATTCAAATGTATTCTGACGTAGTTATGGAAGTAGGCAAAAAATATTTTGAAGAACTTATCGACAAAATGAAAGCAGAAAAGGGCGTTACACAAGACGTTGAACTTACTGCTGAAGATTTAAAAGTACTTGCTGAACAGTTTAAAGCAGAATACAAATCAAAAATCGGTAAAGACTTCCCGACCGATCCAAAAGAACAACTTATGGGTGCCGTTGAAGCAGTTTTTCGTTCTTGGGACAACCCCCGTGCCAACGTTTACCGTCGTGACAACGATATTCCTTATTCTTGGGGTACCGCTGTTAACGTTCAAATGATGGCATTCGGTAATATGGGTGACAACTGCGGTACCGGTGTTGCATTTACACGTGACCCCGCTACTGGCGAACCCGGTCTTATGGGTGAATTCTTAACAAACGCACAGGGTGAAGA
>CAZUYL010000023.1:0-17512 GCA_964624945.1 uncultured Ruminococcus sp.
CTTTTAAAAGAAATAAAACTAAAAAACATATTAATGCTTACCGTAGCGGGTATTATAAATGCAATAGGTGTAACCTTATTTTTGTCACCCGTGAATTTGTACGACAGCGGAATATCGGGCACGTCTATACTTTTGTCGCAATTAACACCCGATTATTTAAGCCTGTCTTTGTTTTTGATATTGCTTAATATACCGCTTTTTATATACGGAACAAAAAAGCAGGGCAAACTTTTTACTGCATATGCAATATACACG
Organism: uncultured Ruminococcus sp.; assembly: GCA_964624945.1. Classification (GTDB taxonomy): domain Bacteria; phylum Bacillota; class Clostridia; order Oscillospirales; family Acutalibacteraceae; genus UBA737. The sequence goes on from CAZUYL010000023.1 coordinate 256, forward strand.
GTAACGGTCTATTCATTTGCGGCATGGCTTATAACCGATGTATTACCCGTTGATGTAACCGTAGCCTCACCGATTGCCGAGCAGGATTTATTGCTTTGTGCACTTTTCGGCGGAATTGTTTCGGGTATAGGTAGCGGTCTTGCAATACGCTACGGCGGAGCTATGGACGGCATCGAAGTTATGGCGGTAATATTTGCAAAACGTTTGGGCGTAAGTGTAGGCTCATTTGTAATGGTTTACAACCTTTTATTATACATAATTTGCGGTTTCTGTTTAAATAACTGGATACTTCCGCTCTATTCAATAGTTACATATTTTGCCGCACTAAAAACAATCGACTTTATAGTAGAAGGTTTTGACCGTGCTAAATCGGCTATAATTATAACCGAACACCCCGAAGAAATTTGTGCCGAATTGTCGCATCAGTTTGAAAGCGGCATAACAAAACTAAGTGCAAAAGGCGGATATTCCAATAAAGATAAATCAATGATATATTTTATTGTAAACCGTTTTCAAGTTGCAAAAATGAAGGATATTGTGCACAGCATAGACCCTTCGGCTTATATAACAATAAGCGAAATTGCAGATGTATATTCACTTAACAACGATAAATAATTAAATTTTAAAAACAGTAACAAATATCAACTAATAGTTATTGTATAAATTGCAAATCTGTGTTAAAATGAAACTCAATATAAATGAAAGAGTGTTATGTTAAAATGCAAAAGAATTTACATATAATGTTTAATTCAATGGATAAAAAGGTTCTGCCTAAAATGTATTATCCTTTTGCCAAGGTAGAAAGTTATACCGTTTCTTTGGCAAAAAACGCAACCGAAGGATGTCACTTTTCGGTAATGTCGAAAGAGGGATTCCGCAAAAATTTAAAGGTTGAAATTACAGGCGATACCGACAAGGGTGTTAAGGTTGAACTTTTGCGTGAACTTTACGTAAGTTGCGAAGGTGCACTTTACCCCGACCCTGTGTTAGACGACGGCGGTAATTTTGACTTAAAAGAGTTGGAAAATGTTACATATCTTATTAATTTTTCAACCACCACTGACACCAAAGCAGGTAATTACGATTTCACGGTAAAACTTTATGAAAACGGTGAACTTTACGGTGAATATCCGCTTTGGGTAAAGGTATGGAATTTTGCGGTTAATACCGAAAACCATATGGACACCACTTTTGGCATAGATACACGTTGGCTTTTTTTACAGCACAAAACCGATGACCATGAAGCAACCTTTAAAAAGTATTACGACACATTGCTTTTCCGTTATCATATTTGCGGCAGATTTTTGCCTTATGACATACTCGACTCCCGTGCCGATGAGTATATGAACAATCCGCTTGTAACAACATTTCACGTGCCCTTCGACAATGTTTCTGACGAAAAGATTGCCGAATACTATAAAAAACTCAGCACTAATCCCGAATGGATTAAAAAGGCAATGTTCTACGCTGTTGACGAACCGCAAACCATGGCGGATTATGAACGCATTGAAGCGGTCTGCAACCGTCTTGAAAAACTGTTCCCCGAATATAAACTTGTAGTTCCTTATTATATGGACCCACGTGACGGCGATGGTAAACGTGCCATTGATTTGCTTTCAAAATACAGCGTTGTTTGGTGCCCGAAAAACAGTCTTTTTAAAGATACCGAGTTAAAAACATTTATGAATAACCGTGATAAAATGGGAGATAAAACTTGGTGGTACTGCTGTTGGGAGCCTCCGCTACCGTACGCAAACCTGTTTATTGATATGGAAGGCTTTTATCACAGAACTTTGTTTTGGCAACAGTATTTGTACGGTATAAAAGGCTTTTTGTATTGGCAAACAACACATTGGAACAACGGCAGCCCGTGGGATGTAACAAATCCCGTACCGGAACTTTCTTACTACTGTTTCGGTGACGGTTCGCTTTTCTACAACGGTGACCGTGTGGGTATTGACGGTCCTGTAGGTTCTTTGCGTTTAGAACTTATCCGTTCTGCTATTGAAGATTATCATATGCTCTGCCTTGCTGAAAAAGAATTGGGTAGAGAATACGTTGTAAATCAGGTCAACAAAATCACAACAAGTGTTCGTGAATATTGTGATGACCACCGCCTCCTTTCTCGTGTTCGCATCGAAATAGGTGACAAATTAAACGAATTCTACAGTAAATAATTTTAATCCCCGTTTTTTAAAAGCGGGGATTGTTTTTTATAATATGATATGTTAAAATATAACAAGATTAATGTTAAGAGGTTTGCACAATGGAAAAAAACTTGCATATAATGTTTAATTCGGCAGAAAAAAAGGTTCTGCCAAAAACCTGTTATCCTTTCGGCAGGGTAGATTATTATACGCTTTATGTCGCAAAAAACGCTACCGAATCCTGTCAGTTTTCGGTGCTTTCAAAATACGGCGACCGTAAAAATTTACGCATAGAAGTTGTTGATAACACCAACGCCGGCATTAAAATTCAACTTTTGCGTGAACATTACGTAAGTTGTGAGGGTGCATTGTGGCCCGACCCCGTTGTTTGCGATGACGGTCACTTCGATTTGCAAGTCTGGAAAAACGTTACCTACCGCATAAATGTATCTACAACCTCCGATACCGTTGCGGGTAAGTACGAACTTAAGGTTAAACTTTATGAAAATGACGAACTTTACGGCGAATATTTTCTTTGGGTAAAAATATGGAATTTCACCCTCAAAACCGAAAATAATATTGCAACCTCTTTCGGTATTGATAAAAATTTACTTTTTAAATATCACAAAACCAATAACCGTGAAATCACCTATAAAAATTATTACGATGCTTTGCTCAACAATTATCATATTTGCGGCAGATATCTGCCTTATGATATACTCGACCCCCGTGCCGATGAATATATGAGCAATCCGCTTGTTAAATCTTTTCATGTACCTTGTAAAAGTGTTAGTGACGAAACACTTAAAAAATATTATGAAAAGTTAAGTTCAAATCCTGTTTGGTTTGAAAAAGCAACCTTTTATTCGGTTGATACCCCCGATTGCATAGCAGATTACGAACGTCTTGAAAAAATAGATAAACGCCTTGATACTGTATTTCCAAATCATACGCACATAATTCCTTTTTATACCGATCCTAAAGATCAACCCAATACTCGTGCCGTTGATTTACTCGAAAAATACAATATTGTATGGTGCCCTAAAATTAATCTTTTTAAAGACGAATGGTTTAAGTACTATATATCGGAACGTGCTAAAAAGGGTGAAAAGTGTTGGTGGTACTGCTGTTGGGAACCGCAACTGCCGTATGCTAATCTGTTTATAGATATGCAGGGCTTTTATCACAGAATTTTGCTGTGGCAACAGTATTTGTACGGTATAAAAGGCTTTTTGTATTACAACACTACCCATTGGATAGACGGCAACCCGTGGGATGTTACAACTTCGGTGCCTAATTTATCACACTACTGTTTTGGTGACGGTTCGCTTTTCTACAACGGTGACCGTGTCGGTATTAACGGCCCTGTAGGTTCTGTCAGACTTGAAATTTTGCGTTCCGCTATAGAAGATTACAATATGTTTGTTTTAGCGGAACAGGTTTTCGGCAGAGAATATGTCGAAGGTGAAATCAAAAAAGTTACCACAAGCGTGCGTGAATATAACGATGACCATCATTCATTAGCACAGGTGCGTATTGAAATAGGCGAAAAGTTAGACGAATATTATAATAATAGATAAGGGAGTATAATTATGAAAACCGATTGCAAAATAGAATTATCTCGCATAATTAAAGAGTTTTCTTTAGAGGTATTAAATATGCCCGAAAATGAGGCGGAAATTATGGTTACCTCTACCGAAACAAACCGTCCGGGACTTCATCTTACAGGGTATTACGAATACTTTGATGAAAAGCGTATACAAATTCTCGGTATGAATGAAATCGGATTTTTACAACATTTCACTCCCGAAAAACGTAATCAGCGTGTAGATGAATTTTTCGGTAAAAAACCTGTTGCCGTTATAATTGCACGAAACTTGGCAAACGATGATGTATACATTGAAATGGCAAAAAAACATAACGTGCCTTTAATGGTTACAAAAGAACCCACTTCAGACTTTGAAGCGGCACTTATAGCATTTTTGAACCTGCATTTAGCACCGCGTATTACACGTCACGGCGTTTTGGTTGAAGTTTACGGTGAAGGTATACTTTTGCTCGGTGAAAGCGGCGTAGGTAAAAGTGAAACCGCTATTGAACTTGTAAAACGCGGTCACCGTCTTATTGCCGATGATGCCGTTGAAATCAGACGTGTTTCAAGCAAATCGCTTGTTGGTACCGCACCCGATAATATACGTCATTTTATCGAACTTCGCGGCATAGGAATAATTAACGCAAGCCGTATTTTCGGTGTGGGTGCCGTAAAACTTACCGAAAAAATAGATCTTGTTATAAATATGGAACCGTGGGATATTAACAAAACCTACGACCGTATGGGACTTGAAAATCAAACAACCGATATCTTAGGTCTTAAAATACCGTCACTTACAATTCCCGTAAAACCGGGTAGAAACTTAGCGGTTATTATTGAAGTTGCGGCTATGAACAGCCGTCAAAAGAAACTCGGTTACAACGCCGCCGAAGATTTGCTCAGCAAACTCGGTATGGGTGATGATTTTAAAACGCCGAAAAACAATGCAGTAAAACCGTTTTAACGTTTTAATAAAAGGAGCAATTTATTATGTATAAATTAGGTATAGATTTAGGCGGAACAAACATAGTAGCAGGCGTGGTAGATAAGCACTATAAAATAATCGGTTCTGCTAAGTGCAAAACAAATCCGCCCCGACCCGCACAGGAAATAGTTGACGATATTGTCGACATCGCTTTTAAAGCAATAGCCGATGCCGAAATCACAATAGATGATATTGACAGTTTCGGTATAGGTTGCCCCGGTTCTATTGACCATAAAACAGGTGCTATACCTTATTCAAACAACCTTGATTTTTATGACGTTCCGCTTGCTGATATGCTTTATGAAAAAATTGGTAAAAAGTTTTATGTCGAAAACGATGCCAACGCCGCCGCATACGGCGAATATCTTGCAGGGGCAGGCAAGGGTACAAACAATTTTATTGCCATTACTTTGGGCACAGGTGTAGGCAGCGGCATTATTATTGACGGCAAAATTTACACAGGTTCTAACGGTGCAGGCGGTGAACTCGGCCATACTGTTATACAAATGGGCGGTCAACATTGCACTTGCGGACGTTCGGGCTGTTGGGAAACATATGCTTCTGCAACTGCACTTATAAATCAAACAAAACAGGCTATGAAACGCTATCGCAACAGCAGAATGTGGGAAATTTGCGACGGCGATCTTGAAAATGTAAACGGCATTACCGCATTTAAGGCAAAACGCCTAGGTGACCGTGTCGGCAGTATGGTTGTTGACGAATATATACGCTATGTGGCTGTAGGTATTGCCAATACGCTTGATATTTTTCAACCTGATGTAATTTGTATAGGAGGCGGCATTTCTAAGGAAGGCGACTACTTGATTGACCCGCTTAACGAATATGTTGAAGGTGAAAATTATGCCCGTAATTCAAAATTCAAAACAATAATTACAACCGCAACTTTAGGTAACGATGCGGGCGTGATAGGTGCGGCATATCTTTCAAATCTTTATAAATAACAGGTGTTTTTGTGCAAATTACTGATTTTATAAACAAATTAAATTCTTGCAAAATTGAATATCTTGAAAACGAACCTATGAGCCGCCACACAACCTTTAAAATCGGCGGTGAGTGTGATGTGTTTATTAAGGTAAAAAATATAACCGAATTAAAAAACGTTATACTGTTTGCAGCAGAATGTTCGGTGCCTTATTTTGTGTTGGGCAAAGGTTCTAATTTGCTTGTGTCGGATTTAGGGGTAGACGGTGCCGTAATTAGCCTTGACGGTATGAATAGCGTTACTGTAAACGGTGACACCTTAATTTGCGAAGCAGGTTCAAGTTTGCGTTCGGTTTGCCTTGCCGCACAAAAAGCGGCACTTTCTGGGCTTGAATTTGCCTATGGCATACCTGGTACTGTAGGCGGTGCACTTTATATGAATGCAGGTGCCTACGGCGGTGAAATGTCGCAGGTTACGGTTTCGGCTACCGCGTTAAACCAAAACGGCGAACTTGTCGAAATTTTGTTACCCGATATGCAACTCGGCTACCGCACAAGCGTTTTTAAAAACAATAATTTCGTAATAGTTTCGGTAACGTTAAAATTAAACAGCGGCAATGCCGAAGAAATAAAGGCTAAAATGAACGGTTTTTATTCCCGTAGGCGAGATAAACAACCGCTTGAATATGCAAGTGCAGGCAGCACTTTTAAACGCCCCGAAGGTTATTTTGCAGGTGCCTTAATCGAAAAAAACAATTTAAAGGGCTATGGTGTCGGCGATGCTCAGGTAAGCGAAAAGCACGCCGGATTTGTTATAAACCGCAGCAATGCTACCGCTTGCGATGTTTTATCGGTTATAAAGTATGTTCAAAAAACGGTAAAAGCCTCAGACGGTGTAGAACTTGAGCCTGAAGTTATTTTTATAGGAAGAGAATAAATAATAATGAAGATTGAGTGCAGGTCTTTTGGATTTAAAAACGGGGCAGATACGCAAGCGGATTTTATTTTCGATGTGCGTTGTCTGCCTAATCCTTTTTACATAGAAAATTTAAAATATAAAACAGGTCTTGATAAATCGGTCAGGGAGTACGTTTTGAGTTTTTCGCAGAGCAGAGATTACTTTGAAAAAATATTAGATTTACTGCTTCTTGTTTTACCGCTTAAAGAACAGAACAACACCGAAAAGGTAACTCTTTCTTTCGGTTGTACGGGTGGTCATCACCGTTCTGTTACTTTTGCGTTTGAATTTTGCGAAAAATTAAACAGTATGGGTTACAATGCATTTTGTACCCACCGTGATATTAATATAGAGGATTAATTATGTCTTTTTGTTCTGATGTTAAAACAGAACTTTGCGAAATTAAGGTGTCACCCTGTTGCTTTCAGGCGTTGACCTACGGTATGTTGCTTTTTGGCAGAGCATTCAAGCCCGATAAAATTTCTATGCAAAGTGAAAATTATAATGTTTCAAAATTATATGCCTCGCTAATAAGCAAAAGTTACGGTGCAAATGTTACGCTTTTGCAAGGCGGTACAAAAAACGTCACATACCGTGCTGAAATTCCAAACGATACCGACCGCCTTAAAATTTTAGCGTCGGTAGATTTCGGTATGATAAACGGCAAAATAAGTCACGAATTTTTTAACCGTTCTTGTTGTGAAGCGGCATTTGTAAGAGGGGCATTTTTGGTTTGCGGTCAAATGAGTGATCCAACCAAAAGTTACAGGGTTGATTTTCCTGTTAAAAGCCAAAGTCTTGCCGAAGAACTGCGTGATATTCTTGCTAAGCATTCGGTTTCCGCTAATATATCAACAAGATCAAACGGTTTTGTTGTATACATAAAACGCAGTGAAATGATAATAAATTTTTTAGCACTTATAGGTGCATCGGCTCGAAGTCTTGAACTTATTGAAACAACTATAATAAAAGAGGCAAATAATAAAACCAACCGTGTTTTCAACTGTGACGGTGCAAATATCAAAAAAACAGTTGAGGCGTCTATTAAACAACGTCAGGCAATAGAGTATTTGTCTAAAAGAGATATTTTGTCATCTTTGCCTGCAGAACTTATATCCGCCGCGGAATTGAGATTAAAATATCCCGATTTGTCTTTAAAAGAATTATGTAAAAACTCACCCGATCCTATAACCGTTTCGGGATTAAATCACAGATTTAAAAGAATAATAGAAATATATGATACTATAAAACAAAAATAAGGGGTGAGGTTACACTATGGCTTTTGCACACCTGCATTTGCATACACAATACAGTTTGCTTGACGGTTGTTGCCGTATAAATAAACTTATGGATGCCGTTGCCGCAAGCGGTCAAACTGCCGTTGCCGTAACCGATCACGGCGTTATGTACGGTGCTGTTGAATTTTATAAAGCCGCACTAAAAAAAGGTTTGAAAGCAATAATAGGTTGTGAGGTTTACGTTGCCCCTAAAAGCCGTTTCGATAAGCAAAAATCCGACGGTCAGTACAGCCATTTAATTTTACTGTGCGAAAATAATACAGGTTATCAAAATCTTATAAAATTGGTGTCGTTGGGTTTTACCGAAGGTTTTTATTCTAAACCGCGTGTTGACCGTGAACTTTTGCGACAATATCACGAAGGGCTGATTGCTCTGTCGGCGTGTCTTGCAGGTGAAATACCGCGTGCAATTTCAGACGGCAATTACCAATCCGCTTTAGAAACAGCACTTTGGTATAAAAATGTTTTCGGTGAAAACAATTATTTTTTAGAGGTGCAAAATCACGGCTTGCCCGAACAGGCTGCGGTTAATATGGGCATACAAAAAATTTCACGCGAAACGGGTATCCCCGTTGTTGCTACTAACGATGTCCATTATATCGAAAAAACCGATTCTTTTATGCATAAAGTTTTGCTTTGCATACAAACGGGTACCAAAATAAACGAGCAAAACGCCATAGAATTTAAAACAGAAGAATTTTATTTAAAAACCGAGGCTGAAATGCGTGCTGCTTTTCCTAATATGCCTCAGGCAATAGAAAATACCCAAAAAATTGCCGACCGTTGCAACGTAACTTTTGAATTCGGAAAAATTAAATTGCCTTATTTTGATACAAAAGGCGAAAATCATTTTGAATTTTTTAAGCGAAAATGTTACGACGGTCTTTATGCCATATACGGCAAAAATCCTTCAAAAAACGTTGTAGACCGTTTAGAATACGAAATTTCGGTTATAGACCGAATGGGTTACACCGATTATTACCTAATCGTGTGGGATTTTATAAATTACGCAAAAAGCCATAACATACCCGTAGGTCCCGGACGTGGTTCGGGGGCGGGCAGTCTTGCCGCATACTGTATAGGTATAACGGGCGTAGACCCCATAAAATACAATTTGCTTTTTGAACGTTTTTTAAATCCCGAACGTGTTTCTATGCCCGATTTTGACATAGATTTTTGCTATGTAAACCGTCAAAAAGTTATAGACTACGTTACGCAAAAATACGGAACCGACCACGTTGCACAAATTGTTACTTTCGGAACAATGGCTGCACGTGCCGCTATACGTGATGTTGGCAGAGCAATGGATATTCCGTACGCCACTTGCAATAAAATTGCAAAACTTATACCGCATGCAATGGGCATTACAATAGAACGTGCTTTGAATTCATCATCCGAATTTTTAAACCTGTATAATAACGACCCTCAAATTAAACAGTTGGTAGATATGGCTTTAAAGCTTGAGGGTATGCCGCGTCACGCATCTACACACGCGGCAGGTGTTGTTATTTCAGATAAGCCCGTAAGCGATTACGTTCCGCTTGCCCTTAACGACGAAGCGACCGTTACCCAATATACTATGACCGAACTTGATGAGTTGGGGCTTTTAAAAATTGATTTTTTAGGTTTGCGAAACCTTACCGTTATTGACGACACTCAAAAAGATGTACGACGTAAAGTTCCGGATTTTTCTATTGAAAATATACCGCTTGACGATGCCGAAACTTTTAAAATGATAGGTGACGGCTTTACCGACGGTGTTTTTCAGTTTGAGTCCGAGGGTATGAAAAATGTTTTGCGTAAATTCAAGCCAGAAACACTTGAAGATTTAATTGCCATTATTTCGCTTTACCGACCTGGGCCTATGGATTCTATACCGCGTTATATACGCAACCGCCACAATCCGCAAAGCATAAAATATGATACACCTTTATTAAAACCTATTCTTGACGTAACCTACGGCTGTATTGTTTATCAAGAACAGGTTATGCAAATATTCCGCAGTTTAGCAGGTTATTCGTTGGGCAGAGCCGATATTGTTCGCCGTGCAATGTCTAAAAAAAAGCACGATGTATTGGCACGTGAACGCAACGCCTTTATTTACGGTGAAAAAGATGAAAACGGCAATGTTATTTGTGACGGTGCCGTAAACCGTGGCGTGCCCGAAAAAACGGCAGAAAAACTTTTTGATGAAATTTCGGCTTTCAGTTCGTATGCTTTTAATAAATCGCATGCGGCGGCATATGCTTTGGTTGCCTACCGAACCGCCTATTTAAAGTGTAATTATCCTACCGAGTATTTTGCGGCATTGCTTACCAGCGTGTTAGAAAATCCTGCAAAATATATGTCGGAATGTAAACGTATGGGCATTAAGATTTTGCCCCCCTCTGTTAACGAAAGTTACGAAAACTTTACCGCCGACGGCAAAAATATCCGTTTTGGACTTTTGGCTGTGCGTAATTTGGGTTCAAACCTTATAAACCAACTTATAAACAACCGCAAAGACGGTAAGTATACCTCTTTATACGATTTTTGCAGTCGTAATTACAGCCGTAATTTTAACCGCAGAGCACTTGAAGGACTTATAAAAAGCGGTGCTATGGACGGTCTTGAAGACAACCGCCGAAAAATGCTTTGCAATATTGATAAGGTTTTATCGGTAGTAGAACAAATGCACCGTTTTTCAGGTGAAGGTCAACTTGACCTGTTCGGTGACGGCAATAATTACGAAAATATTGAACTTTCCGATATTGACGAAATGCCCCGTTCCGAACTTTTGGCTATGGAAAAAAACGCAACGGGTATGTATCTATCGGGTCACCCTATGGAGAGTTATTTTAATTTCGCAAATAATGTTAGGTTTACAAAAGCGGTTGACATTAATCTTAAAAAAATCCCCGACGGCAAACGTGTAAGTGTTGTTGGTGTAATGGGCGAAATAAAACTCAAACAGTTAAAAAACAAAAACACAATCGCATATACTACCATTGAAGACACAACAGGCACAGTAGAAGTAATTGTGTTTTCTAATGCCCTTGCCGAGTACCGACCTATAATGACGGCAGGTAACGTGGTTATAATAAACGGTAAGGTGAGTGAACGTGAAGAGCGTGACCCCGAACTGATTTGCGAAAGCGTTGAATACGTATCAGAAAGTGTGCAGTCTGAAACAAAAAATACGGTTCTTTATTTAAGGGTACCTACTGTCAATTCACAACTGTTTAATTCGGCTTGCAATATACTTTCAAAAAACAGGGGCAACAGCAAGGTTATTATAGTCTGTGAAGATACCAACAAGCGTATAATGGCACCTGAACGGCTTAATGTTAACCCAAATGCCGATGTACTTAATGAATTGTCGCAAATTTTAGGCAAAAATAATGTAAAAGTTGTCGAAAAGTAGTTGCAGTTTTTGTTTTGTTAGTGTATAATACCTAAGTATGTAATGGAGATGATTGAATGAAAACTATCGGTGTTTTAACCAGCGGCGGCGACGCTCCGGGTATGAATGCGGCTGTTCGTGCCGTTGTCCGTACTGCTATTTCACTCGGTATGAATGTTAAAGGTATAAGACGCGGTTACGCAGGTCTTATTGAAGAAGATATTATTGATTTAGATGCACGCAGTGTGTCAGACATTATAAACAGAGGCGGCACAATGCTGTATACTGCACGTTGCCCTAAATTCAGAACAGAAGAGGGCATACTCGCTGGTGTTGAAACTTGCAAAAAACACGGTATCGACGGCTTGGTTGTAGTAGGCGGTGACGGTTCGTTCTGCGGTGCACTTAAACTTTCACGTCACGGTGTGCCTTGCGTGGGTATTCCCGGCACTATCGACAATGACATCGGTTGTACTGAATACACCATAGGTTTTGATACCGCAATGAATACCGCTATTGAAATGATTGACAAAATCCGTGATACTGCACAGTCGCACGACCGTTGCAGCGTTATTGAGGTTATGGGCAGACATGCAGGTTATCTTGCCGTTCAAACAGGTATTGCTGTAGGTGCTACCGCAATTATGGTGCCTGAAGTACCTGTAAATATGGAAAGCGTAATCAGAAAAATCAAAACAACCCAAAACAACGGCAAAAAGCACTTTATAGTTGTTGTAGCCGAGGGTATCGGCGGTGTTGAAGACATTGCAAAACAAATTATGTCAGCAACAGGCATTGATACACGTGCTACTGTTTTAGGCCATGTTCAACGTGGCGGTAACCCGACTTTGCGTGACAGATTGCGTGCCACACAAATGGGTTATGAGGCAGTTCAACTGTTAAACTGTGGCAAAGGCAACCGTGTTGTTGCATACAAAAACGGTGCTATTGTTGATTACGATATTGAAGATGCCCTTCAAATGAAAAAAGATTTTGACCAAAATATGCTCAAAATTGCACTTGAAACTGCATTGTAATAAAAATAAAAAATCACAGACAGTATCTAAAAAATAGATACCGTCTGTTTTTTTGTATAACTAAATTATATTTTAGTTAATAAATTTTTTAAGGCCCCTATCAAGTGCTGAACGTATTTTGCTTTTGTTTGAAAAAATGAGTGTTATTAAAATAAATTCAATTACGGCAACTACTGCTGTAGTTGGCAAACGGGGTATAGCCACAATCCAAAAAGCATCAATACCGCCGCGATATAAAAGTGATATCCACAAAGAATTTAATATTACCGAACATACGGTTTTGTTAATAATAACTGCAAGTGCTATTTTGGTAACGGTTGCATTTTTGTGTATAAATTCGGCAAGAATTAATCCATAAATGCAGTTTGTTGCGGTAAAACCCGGAAAATATGCACCAAACGGAAACAAAATTGAACCTATAACATCACCAAATGCAGCCACCGTAACGGCGTAAGGCGTGCCTAAATAAACGGCGGCAAACGCAACTGCAACAAATCCGAAATTAATGTCTGAATTCCACACTTTGTATGACGGAATAATGCGTTCTAAAATCACGTTTATTGCTATTAGCAAAGCGGTAATAATAATTTTAAAAAGTGATGTTTGTTTTTTGTTTTTTTTCATAAAATAAAAACCTCCTATCATCCGTAACTAACTGATAATAGGAGGTATTTTTATATAACGGCTATTACTTTGTCAGCGGGATGCGACAGCAAAACCGCGAGTATAACCTCTTCGTCTGCGTGACAACTCCCCGTTCACACAACACTTAACGCTATGCTGCCTACTCTGAAATATTGTAAGTTAATTATATAACTTTTAATAAAATTGTCAACCTAAATTTTTCCTGCATCTTTTAAAACTTTTACTTTAAGAACCGCAATTTGTGTTTTTGCATCTTTAATTTCGCCTGCAAGCACCATTTCAACTGCTTTTTCAAGCGGAATACGTAAAACATCTAAAAATTCGTCTTCGTCGGTGTTTTGTTCGCCAAAAGTAAGCCCCGTTGCAAGATAACACCATATAATTTCATTAACATATCCGGGTGATGGGTAAAGTGGACATAAATCAATATAATTTTCTGCGGTAGCACCTGTTTCTTCTTTTAGTTCACGTTTTCCGCATTCAAGAGGGTCTTCGCCCGATTTATCACGTTTGCCCGCAGGTATTTCGAGTGTGGTTTCACCGTAAGGATAACGCCATTGCTTTACAAAAAGCAGTTCGTCTTGATCGGTTAAAGCCGCCACACATACGCCGCCCGGATGCTCTACAACTTCACGTGTTGCGGTGTTGCCGTCGGGCAAAAGTGCGGTGTCTTGACGCAAATTGATAATTCTTCCTTTAAATTTGTAATCAAAGTTTAATTGTTTTTCTTCAAAATTCATTATTTTTGACCGCCTTTAATATAATTTTATGAGGTGTTATTATGCAAAGAATAGTAAAATCGGTTGATTATAATTATACCGAAATGAATAAAATAATAGATGCATTATGTTGCAGAAATTCTGTTTTTGAAAAGTTTTCTATTGGAAAAAGTTGTGCAGGGCGTGATATTACCGCACTTAAAATAGGTTCAAATTGTAATGAATATGTGCTTTTTACAGCGGCTTTTCACGGTAGCGAGCATATAAGCGGCAATATACTGCTTATGTTTGCCGAAGAACTTGCCGCAGCGTATGATAATAATGTGTCGATTGCAGGCATTAAAATATGTAAAGCGTTAGGTAAACGCGGTATAATATTTGTGCCGCGTGTAAACCCCGACGGTTGCGAAATTGCAATACAAGGGGCTTCGGCTTGCGGTGATAAAGCCGCATTTATAAACAAAATATGCGGCGGTGATTACCTGCATTACAACGCAAATTTACGCGGTGTTGATATAAATCACAATTTTGATGCAGGTTGGCAAAAATTACACGAACTCGAACGCAGGTCGGGAATTTTCGGCCCGTCGGCTACACGTTTCGGCGGTTATTCACCAAACAGCGAACCCGAAACGGCGGCAACGGTTAATTTATGCCTGCAATATAATGTGCATCACGCAGTAGCACTTCATTCGCAAGGTGAAGTAATTTATTGGAATTACAACGGGTACGAACCTGCTGTATCAAAGCAAATGGCAGAAATTATGGCGGCAACAAGCGGTTACGCACTTGATGTACCTGTGCGGCTTGCAACGGGCGGCGGATTTAAAGATTGGTTTTTAAAAAAATTTAACCGCCCCGCTTTTACGATTGAGGTAGGAAAGGGGCAAAATCCTCTGCCAATATCACAAGCGTTTGAAATATATGTAAAAACACGTGAAATGCTTATAATTACAAGTATAATGTAACTTTGTTGCTATTTCAATAAAAAATTATTTAATCTTTTAAAAAAAATTGTGCCGATAATTGCAAAAAAATCTTGAAAATGCATATACAGTAGAGTATAATTGTTCTGTTAAGGTGCAAGGCATTTTGTAATTGCTTTATACAGTTTGCCTTCGGGATGTTTTGTTGCGTGATTCAGCCCGACACCCAAAAAGAAAGGATATGTTGAATATGGAAAAAAAAGAGCGCAGAGTAGGAACAGTATCAAGAGGTATTCGTTGCCCTATTATTCGTGAAGGCGATAACCTTGCGGAAATTGTAGCAAACAGCGTTGTTGAAGCGGCTGAATGTGAAGGCTTTGATCTTCACGACCGTGATGTTGTTGCTATGACTGAATCTATAGTTGCACGTTCACAAGGTAACTATGCTTCGGTAGATAATATTGCAACCGATGTAAAACAAAAACTCGGTGGCGGCACAATAGGTGTTATTTTCCCGATTTTGTCACGTAACCGTTTTGCTATTTGCCTTAAAGGTATTGCAAAAGGTGCTAAAAAAATTGTTCTTATGCTCAGTTATCCTTCAGATGAGGTGGGCAACTCACTCGCAACTTACGATTTAATTGATGCTGCAGGTATTAATCCTTATACCGATGTTTTATCACTTGAACGTTACCGTGAAGTTTTCGGTGTTCAAAAACTCGAATTCACAGGCGTTGATTATGTTGAATATTACACCAACCTTATAAAAGAACAGGGTGCCGAAGTAGAAGTTATTTTCGCTAATCAACCCAAAGCAATACTCGATTACACAGATTGCGTTTTAACTTGTGACATTCACACACGCGTACGCACCAAACGTTTGCTTAAAGAGGCAGGTGCTAAGGTTGTTTGCGGTCTTGATGATATTATGACCTCTTCAATTAACGGCAGCGGTTATAACGAAAAATACGGCCTTTTAGGTTCTAACAAATCCACCGAAGAAACAATCAAACTTTTCCCGAAAGAGTGCAAAGATTTGGTTCTTGACGTGCAAGACCGACTACTTAAGGCAACAGGCAAACATATTGAAGTTATGGTTTACGGTGACGGTGCATTCAAAGACCCACAGGGTAAAATTTGGGAACTTGCCGATCCGGTAGTTTCACCCGCATTTACCGACGGTCTTATAGGCACACCTAACGAACTCAAACTTAAATATCTTGCCGATAATGATTTTAAAGATTTAAGCGGTGAGGCTTTAAAAGAGGCCATTTCTGCAAGTATTAAAGCAAAAGACGGCAGTCTTGTAGGCAATATGGCAGCACAAGGCACCACCCCACGTCAACTTACCGACCTTATAGGTTCACTTTGCGACCTTACAAGCGGTTCGGGTGACAAGGGTACACCAGTTGTTTTGGTACAAGGCTATTTTGACAACTATACAAACTGATAAAACACCTTTGTTTATTACGCAGAAAGGAATTAAAATATTATGACTTCAAATGTTAGACCCGATTCTATGGAAAGAATTACCACCATAGAACTTGCAAATAAATTTATTGATGAACAAATTGCCGAAATTCGTGAACAAGTTGGCGACAAAAAGGTGCTTTTAGCACTTTCAGGCGGTGTAGACAGTTCGGTTGTAGCGGCTCTTTTAATTAAAGCCATTGGCAAACAACTTACCTGTGTGCATGTTAATCACGGTCTTATGCGTAAAGGCGAAAGCGAACAGGTTATCGAAGTATTTAAAAATCAACTTGATGCTAACCTTATTTACGTTGATGCTACCGACCGTTTCCTCGATTTGCTTGCAGGCGTAAGCGATCCTGAACAAAAACGTAAGATTATCGGCGGAGAATTTATCAAAGTATTTGATGAAGAATCTGCAAAACTTGACGGCATTTCTTTCTTGGCACAGGGTACTATTTACCCCGATATTCTTGAATCACACGGTGTTAAAGCCCATCATAATGTAGGCGGCTTGCCTGAAGATATGGAAATGGAACTTGTTGAACCTGTAAAATTGCTCTACAAAGACGAAGTCAGAGTTGTAGGCGATGCTTTGGGCCTTCCTCACAATATGGTTTACCGTCAACCGTTCCCGGGCCCCGGTCTTGGTGTTCGTTGCCTTGGTGCTATCACACGTGACCGTTTGCACGCTTTGCGTGAAGCAGATGCTATTTTGCGTGAAGAATTTGATAAAAACGGCCTTGCAGGTAAGGTTTGGCAGTATTTTATCGCCGTTCCCGATATGACAGCCGTAGGTGTTGTAGACGGCAAACGTCTTGACGGTTGGTGTGCAATTATTCGTGCTGTTAACACAACCGACGCTATGACTGCCACTATTGAAGAAATTCCTTATGCACTTCTTCACCACATTACCGACCGCATCACTCACGAAGTAAACGGCATCAGCCGTGTGCTTATGGACATCACACCGAAGCCTGTCGGCACAATAGAATTTGAATAAACCATAACTTCCCGAAAGTCTTTATTTAAAGAACTTTCGGGAAGTTTTTTGTGTGTTTGGGTATATAAATTATATAAAAAGGTACACATAAAATTCACAATAAAAACTTAATGCTATAATATTGAAAATTGCATTTTAATGCAATATAATATTA
>CAZUYL010000024.1:0-17034 GCA_964624945.1 uncultured Ruminococcus sp.
ATTATTGTCAACCTAAAACTGTTACGCCTTAAAGACACGAACTCTGAATTCTTTGTTACAGCGTGGGCAAACTGTTGTGTGTTTACCCTTGCGGCGTGGCAATCTTAAAACGGCACGGCAATGCGGACATTTTTTGTATATATGTGTATAATCCGCCCTACGTTGACGGTGAAGATCACGTCTTTTTATTATGCTGTTTTGCAGATTTTTAAAACCTTGATTTTCACGGCGGCGAGCCTCAACATTGCGTGATACGGTTCTGAAAAATGCGTAAATGATGATAGCGTAAATCAGCAACTGCAAAACAAGTGACCTTAAAACCACATTCACAACACTGAGTATTACACCCGTAGTAATCAAAACATAAAACAAATTATCAACGCCGTAACGACCTCTCATAAATTGCATAAGTTTATATCTGAAATTCATTTTAATACCTCTTTTCAACTACTATTATATCAATTTTAAAAAATAAATTGTTAACTTATGATTAAAGTTTTTGCATTATAGTATGAAATATGTTAAAATGTAGTCAAAATATACCGTAGGTGGAATGATAATATGTTTTCTATGGTTAAAAGTATAGGAATTTTCGGTCTTAATTCATATATGCTTGAGGTAGAAGCCGACGTTTCGGGCGGATTGCCCGCTTTTGACGTTGTTGGTCTGCCAGACACGGCGGTAAAAGAATCACGTGACCGTGTACGTGCCGCTATAAAAAATTGCGGGTACAAATTCCCTACAGGCAGAATAACGGTAAACCTTGCCCCTGCCGACAAGAAAAAAGAGGGTGCCGTTTACGATTTGCCCATTATGATTTCAATACTTGCGGCCTCAAAACAGTTAGATACCGTTTTTGGCAATTCGGCTTTTTTGGGCGAACTTTCGCTTGACGGTCAGGTTCGCGGCATAAACGGCGTGCTGGCTATGGTTATTACCGCAAAACAAAACGGAATTAAAAACATTTTCGTGCCTTTTGAAAACGCAGTAGAAGGTGCCGCTGTAGAGGGCATTAACGTTTACGGCATTAAAAACGTTAAAGAGTTAATAGACCATATTACAGGTTTTTCAATCTTGCAACCCACAGAATTCAAGGCATCAACCGACGCCACATTTGACGCTATGCTTGATTTTTGTGATGTTAAAGGTCAAGTAACGGCTAAAAAAGCACTCGAAGTTGCAGCCGCAGGCGGACATAACGTTTTGCTTATAGGCCCACCCGGTTCGGGCAAAAGTATGCTTGCCAAACGTTTGCCGACTATTCTGCCCGATATGACCTTTGACGAATCAATTGAAACCACAAAAATACACTCGGTAGCTGGTATGCTTAACCGCAACAACCCAATGGTCACAACACGTCCGTTCCGCTCGCCGCATCATACAATATCGCCCGTAGGTCTTGCAGGGGGCGGCACGGTGCCAAGACCGGGTGAAATATCTATGGCACACAACGGCGTTTTGTTTTTAGACGAACTGCCCGAATTCAAGCGTGAGGTTATGGAAATTTTACGTCAACCGCTCGAAGACGGAAAAATCACCGTTACACGTGCCGCGGGCACAGTCACCTACCCCAGCAACATTATATTGGTGGCAGCTATGAACCCCTGCCCTTGCGGATACTTCGGTCACCCGACCAAGCCGTGTACCTGTTCGCAAAATGCAGTACATAAATATTTAAACCGTATTTCAGGACCGTTGCTAGACCGACTTGATTTGCACATTGAAGTTCCGCCCGTTGACTACAACGCCCTTTCGGATAAAACACAGGGCGAAACATCACAGCAAATTCGTGAGCGTGTTAAAAAAGCACGAAACCTACAAACCGAACGTTACAAAGGTACGGGCATTACCTGTAATGCACAACTTACCCCGTCACTTTTGCACAAATACTGTGTTATGACCGATGAGGCAAGCAATTACCTTAGCAAAAGTTTTGATGCTATGGGGCTTTCGGCAAGAGCGTATGACCGCATACTTAAAGTCGCAAGAACCGTTGCCGACCTTTCGGGTAATGAAGTAATACAAAAATCTAACATAGGTACGGCTTTAAGATTTAGAAGTCTTGACCGCAAATATTGGGATTAAAATAACAAAACCCACGCAGCAAACACAACTGCGTGGGTTTTGTTTTATTTTTCAACAGGTTGAACAAGATTGTTTTGTGAAGTTTTGCGGTTTATATATTTTCTGAAAATTATATACAAAACCGAACATACAGGCACACTAAACAGCATACCCAAAAGACCGAACAGACCGCCGCCTACAGTTACGGCGACAAGCACCCAAATTCCCGGCAGACCTACCGATTTGCCCACAACACGCGGATAAATAAGGTTGCCTTCGAGTTGTTGCAAAACCACAATAAATACTATAAACCAAAACGCTTTAACAGGGCTTTCAAGCAAAATCAAAAACGCACCTACCGCCGTGCCTATAAACGCACCGAACATAGGTATTAAAGCGGTAAATCCAACCAAAACCGAAATTATTGCCGCATAAGGCATACCGAAAATCAACATACCTATAAAGCAAAGCACACCTATTATGCAGGCCTCGGTTAACTGACCTGTTACAAATTTTGTAAACACACGGTTTATAAGCGAGGTAAAATTAATAAGGCGTTCGGCACGTTCGTAACTCAAGAGAGCACGCACAATTTTTGCCGTTTGTTTGCTTAATTTTTCTTTTTGTGCAAGCAAATAAACCGAAAAAACAACGCCCAAAACAATATCTACCACAACGCCTACTATAGAAGTTGTAAGGTTTACGGTGGTGTCAAGCACATTGTTACCGTATTTTGATATTAAGTTTTTAACAAGTTCGGTAATTTTTGCGGTATCAAGTTTAATTTCAGGCAAAGAGAAATTATATTTTTCAAAAAACTCAACTACTGTATGATACCAACCCTCAACCGTTTTGGCATATTGCGGAACCTTGTCGGCAAAAGAAACCACCGTATCCGCAATTCTGGGTATAATCATAAATACTATGGCAAAAACAGCACCCAAGGTTATTAAAATGCTTAGTGTCAAACACACGGGGCGTTTTAATTTTTCAATAATATTACGGTTCTTTGTTTTTCGCCAGCACCAAATCCAAAAACGCTCAATGGGTTTGAGTAATAAATTTACAACGTATGCAAAACAAAAACCTATTAAAAACGGTGAAAGTACATTTAAAACAACCGATATTGCACCGCTTATTTTTTCGGGCATTGAAACCACAAGGTAAAAAGCGAATATCAAACAAAGTATTATTATAATGTGTTTTAAAAGTTGTTTGTTAATCGGCATTGAAAATTCAATACGGTCGCGATTATTTTCGTTTTGCTTTTTCATTGTTACTCCTTATCTTCACCTTTGTCGGATAAATCCTGTTTTTCGACCTTAATTGCGGCGGCACGGTGTGCGTCGGTTTCGGTTACGGTGATAATTAAATTTTCAAATTTAAAACTGTCGTTCACATCAGGAATATTACCTATTTGCTCAGCAACCCAACCGCCTACCGAAACGCTGTCGGATTCGGTTTCAATGTCGAATTCTTCGCAAAAATCGTCTAAATTCATATTACAGTCAATAATAAAGTTTTTGTCGTCTAATTCTTTAAATTCTTCAATGACTTCATCGTGCTCATCCCAAATGTCGCCAACCAACTGTTCGAGTATGTCTTCCATAGTTACTATACCCAAAGTGCCGCCGTATTCGTCAACAACAACCGCAATGTGCGATTTTTCTTTTTGAAGTTTTTTAAGCAGATCGTCTGCCGTTTCGGATTGGTGAACAAAAAGCACCGGTGAAATTATATCTTGTATAGATTCGGTTGTAACGCCACTTCCAACGTAAAAGTCTTTTTGGTGGATTACACCTATTATGTTGTCGATGTTATCTTTATAAATCGGTATTCTTGAAAAGCGTGTTCTTGTAAAGGTTTGGGCAATGTCTTTTTTAGTAGCATCTACAGGCAACGCCTCAAGGTCAACACGGTGGGTGAGCATATCTTCGGCTTTAAGGTCAGAAAATTCAATAGCATTACGCAAAAGGTCGCCCTCGTCGGTGTCGATGTCGCCGTCTTGTTCGGCTTCATCAACCATCATAAGCAGTTCTTCCTGTGCCATATTGTCGTCTTCTTCAACCTTGAACATTTTGCCGATAAGTTTTTTCCAAAGCGAAAAAACAAAGTTAAGAGGTAAAAGTATCCAGATAAAAAAGCGTATCATAGGGGCAGAAAACATTGCAAATTTTTCAGGAAAATCATTGGCAATGCTTTTGGGGGTTATTTCACCGAAAATAAGAACTAACACGGTAACTACTGCGGTTGAAATCGCAGCACCGCTGGGCAATTTTAATTCCTCAACAAAAATAAGTGTGCCGATTGACGCCAAAAGTATGTTAACAATATTATTGCCTATAAGTATTGTAGATATAAGACGGTCGTATTTTTCGGCAAGAGATACCGCAAGTGCCGCTTTTGTGTTGCCCTTTTCGGCAAGTGCACGAAGGCGGGTTTTATTTGCACACGAAAACGCCGTTTCGGTAGCAGAAAAATAAGCCGAGGCTATTAAACAAATAACCATTATTATAATGTAGGTTGACATATTAATTAATTACTCCTTGAATTTAATGTAAATGTTTTGTTTTTGTTGAGTTTAAATTTAACTCAAAACCCTTTTTAAACGCAAAAAGGCATACCTGTGCTCAAAACTGAGCATAGGTACGCCGTAATATATGCAAGTTAAATTGTTAGTATCGCCGTTATCGCCGCTACTGTCACTACTGTCCATAATGACAAAAAGCCTCCTACTGAAAGAAAAATTAATTTAGTTCATTATAGCAAGTATATACATTTAAGTCAAGAGTTTTTTAAAGAACGGTCTCGCATTGGTAACGCATAGGGTTATTTACATATACTCCCCTGTTCCAGCCGCGAACCCAACCATAGAAGGTGCCCTCTATGTTGCACCACTCGTCAAGACGTGAAATGTTATGTGCACGCAGGTCGGTAAAAAATTTGTTTATTTTATTTTCGTCAAAACCTTTGTCGATTATTTCATTCCAATAAACATCGGCAAAACGAATAGAAAGTCTTGCCTTTTGCACACGTGACAAAAGTATACCGTTGCCGCTAACCGCCGTTTCAGCCTTGTCAAACAGCAGATTGTATTTTTCAAGCCATTCGTTTTCAAGATAGGGTGGTCTTTCAATGCTTTGAATATAAAGGTGATAATCTTCACGGTCTACAAAGTCGCAAATCATAGTAAGGTATTCGCCCAAATATTTTGCAGCGTCGCCGTAGTAGTATTCCATAAATTCTTTTGCGTGCTGTTCAATGTCGCAATCGGGGTTCCACAAAAGTTTAGATATTAAATACGTGCGAAGTTCGTTAAAATCAACGCCGCCGTTTTCGGCACGGTTAGCCTCTTCAAAAACGCCTTTAACATTGTATGCTGCAAGTGTTTGTAAATTGGGTTTAAGCACACGCCAATTTGCAAACGGCATAGGATAAAGCGGAAAATTCGAGGTGTAATCCCAAACATATAAGCGGTCGCAAATTTTACTCCACTCGGCAAGGTCTTCTATAAAAACGCTTGATTTACCGTTCGGGTGTTCGGTGGCCATAGATCTGTCACCGCATTTTTCAAAAGAATGTGCATAACAGGTGCGGCTTGCACAAAGTCGAACGCACACGTTTTTACGCGGTTTTGTTAAATGCGATGCAGGTCTTGAATAAGAATACGCAAGTATATCAAAAGTTACATCGGGAAATTCAGGTTCTAAAATTTCGGCAATTTTGTTTACAAATCTTATAAGTGTGCCAACGGGTGAGCCTTCTTCGGCATCTGATTTTTTACAGTTTTCACACTCGCATTGATTTAGATTGTCATTTTGCGAAATCGAGAATATTTTTTTGTTGGGGTTTTCTTTAAGTATTTTACGTGCGTTTTCTACAACTATAGGTAAAATTTCTTCATTGGTAAGGCATGGTTGCCACAAATCCACATCTTCAACCATTCGTCTGCCGTCACAATAAGAAAAATATTCGGGGTGAGTGTCACGGTATTTATCTCGTGGCAAAAGCCATTCAAGACTGTGGGCATTCATAGCATATTTAATGTTGCCGCCCATATTTTCGGGTATATTGTGTGAAGCACCGTTGAGTCGGCACATTGTTGCAAATTTATATTTACGTGTTGCATCGGCGTAATCAGACTCTCGGTATTCAAACACGGGTTTTTCACGTTTTTGAATATTGTCGATTTTAAGGGTTGTAATTGTGGGTATTTTTTCGCATTCAGGCGTAAAAAAACGGCAACCTATAATTTCAAGCAGTTCGTATCCGCCGTAAATTACACCACGTTTGCCACCGCAGATTGTGATTTTTTTGTCGTCTGCAACAAGCGAAAATTCATCATCGGCATAGGTGGCGTCTAAACACAAATAAACGCCGCTGTCGGTTGTGTTTGATGTTATATCAAACGGAGCAAAGGTTATTCTTGATAAATAATAACGCAACTGCTCGGCAATAAACCAAACCTGTGAATTGCTGTTTTCAAAATCGTTTTCAGGTACACAAATACTGCACTTTGCCACTCTGTTTTCGGCTAAAAGCATAAAATCACACTCCTTGCGGTTATTATAACATAAAATTTATTGTTGTAAAGTGTAAATTTTATTGAAAATAACATTAAATTATGTTATAGTTAATAAAAATGTGCTTTAAGGAGAATATTTTATGAGTTTAGAAACACAAATTAAAAATCTCATGCAACAAATAAATGATTTTAAAGCAAACGAAACCAACACTTTGCCGCAAAATACATTTTATTTGAATGAAAAACAAATTTTATGCGGCGAGCGTGAATACGGTGTATCACGTTTTCCTTATGATGCTGACGGCCTTGTTGTATGGGCAAGAAGCAACGGTCACATTGACGCTTACGAGTCAACCTTTACCATTTTTAAAGAACTTGACTTTTCCGAAGATTCAAATATGTCGTTTATAGGCGGTATCAAGGGTGAAGACGGCAAGTTTTTCCCTGTCAGCGTTTTTGATTGCAACCGTCAACTTTTTGAACCGTTTGAAATTAAACGCTATGTTGTTTACTCTTTCAGATATGCTTACTACATTGCCGATACTGCCGATGTTACCTTTGCGGTACGTTTGCACGTAGACCGTGACAAGCACATTCACTTTGCATATACCGCAATCAACAAAAGCGGCACCGATAAAGAAATCTATATGCTTTCAAGTTTTGATGCTTGGCTCTTTTACAGAAATGTCGGCGGTGTTTACGACATTATGAACCGCTTTGTTAAGGTTTTAGATAACGACAACTTTATGCTTCGCTCTTACGAAGACTGTATGTTAATCGCACGTGACAGTTTTGGGAAAGCGGCAAACAAAGAATATTTAACCGCTAACCGTTCTGAAATTTTAGGACCTTACGGCAGAGTAATTAGCAACGCCGAAGCACTTAAAACAGGTGTTTTCAAACATCAGTACCGTGCCGCTAACTCTACCGATACTCCCGTTTGTGCCGATTGTGCACACTACACATTATCGGGCGGTGAAAGTGTTCGCCGTGAGTACGAACTTGTTTACCGTCACGCACTTAAGGACCTTGAACCCTTTTACAGCATAAAACCCGACATTGAAAAAATTGATGCCGCTTTAGATGCTGATGACAATGCCGAATTTGAAAAATTTGAAAATATGAAAACACGTTTTGCCGATTTTAAAGGCGATATCAACGCCGATGTTTTCAACAAATTTGTACGCAACATTCAAAAGCAGGTGTCTTTCTGTGCTTTGGGCAAAAACTACGCAGGTGCATTTATGGGCATACGTGATGTTATGCAACAACTCGAATCATCACTTATTTGGCAACCTGCCGACAGCCGCCGTCAATTTGTAAACGCACTCAACTATATTATGGAAGACGGCAGACCGCCGCGTCAATATTCGGTTTCGGACGACCCCGCACAGTTGCCTGCATTTGATATGCGTAAGTTTATCGACCAAGGCGTGTGGATAATCACAACACTTTATACATATCTTTCTTACACAGACGATTGGTCAATTCTTGACGAAAAATGCGGTTACTACGTTGCAAACGAATACAACACAGGTGTATCTGCAAAAAGTGAAACGGCTGATACCGTGCTTGACCATATTCTTAAAATTATGGATTACCTTTGCAGTAATGTTGATGAGCAAACAGGTTGCTTACATTCACTTTTCGGCGACTGGAACGACGCACTTGACGGTCTTGGCAAAACAACCGATAAATCACGTGAATACGGTACAGGTTGCAGCGTTATGGCTTCACTTCAACTTTATCAAAACTGCCGTGAAGTTTGCGATATTTTAACACACACAGGCAAAAATCTTGATAAAATTGACGGCTACAAAAAAATTGCCGAAGGCATTAAAAACGGTTTGTTTGAATACGCTATCGACACAAACGAGAACGGTGATCGCCGCATAATTCACGGTTGGGGCGACAATATCTCTTACAAAATCGGCTCTTGGGCTGACCCGGACGGCGTAGCACGTGTAAGCGGTACCGCGAATGCTTTTTGGGCTATTTCCGATATGATCAGTCAAGATACTTCTATGAAAGAAAGCATTATGTCATCATTTAAGTGCCTTGATTCTAAATTCGGTATGATGACTTTTGATAAGCCTTTCCCGATTGATATGCACAAATATGTAGGTCGTATTGCCAACATAACCGCAGGTACTTACGAAAACGCAGGTACTTACATTCACTCTACAATGTTTGACGTTTCGGCATTGTTCCTTATGGGTGAAAGCGAAGAGGCTTGGCGTCAGTTTAAACTCGGCACAGTTTTATCACATCAAAACTGCAACAAATCACCCTTTGTAATGCCGAACTCTTACTTCTATAACGAAGAATGGTGCATAAACGGTCAGTCGTTCCACGATTGGTACACCGGTAGCGGTACTGTATTTATTAAAAACCTCGTTAAATACGGCTTTGGTGTTAATCCTACTTTAGACGGTGTTGTTATTCAAACCGCCGCAACAATGCCCACAACCGACGCGTCGCTTGATGTTGTTGTTAAAGGTCGTTCGGTTACACTTAAATACAAAAACACCGAAAACGGCAGCCGCAAGATTTTGGTAAACGGAAAAGAATGTGAAACACAGTTTGATTCTTTGATGAATACTCAAAAATTGTTTATTGCTACTGCTGATATTACCGACGGTACTGTTATTGAAGTAATAGACTAATAATTTCTTGACAAAATATATAAAAAATGATATACTGCTTGTATATTTTAAAGACTATGATAAAGAGAAGTAACGGTATAAACGGTGCTTAGTGAGTGGCAGACAGTGTAAATGCCGCCATACGCATACCGCGAAAAACACTTTGGAGTTGCAAACCCAAAAGTTAACCACTCAGTAGGGGCGTCGTGTGCGGCACGTTACAGCCGATAACAGTTTTTGCTGTGAGTGACCGTGTTTTCACGGTAATACGGGTGGCACCGCGAATAGTATTTTAATGCACTGTTCGTCCCTGATTTTTCAGTGGGCGAATAGTGCTTATTATTTTTTAGTAAATTATTTACGGAGTGATAAAAATGAAACACATTGACATTGTTGACATTATGAACGGCGACTATATCGGTAAATCGGTTACGGTTTGCGGTTGGGTTCGTACTTCACGTGATTCTAAAAATATGGCTTTTTTAGAACTCAATGACGGTACAACTTTAAAACACTTGCAAATAGTAATTGACAAGTCGCAAATGAGCGAAATTTCGGAATTTATGAAACTAGGTACTTCACTTAAAGTTGAGGGTGAAGTTGTAAAATCGGTTGTAGCGGAAAATTCTGTTGAAATTAATGCCGAAAATATTACGGTGCTTGGCGTTTGCCCGCCTGAATATCCGCTTCAGAAAAAACGCCACACACTTGAATATTTGCGTACAATACCCGCATTGCGTGTTCGCACCAATACATTTAACGCTGTATTCCGTGTGCGTTCGGTAATTTCGGCTTGTATTCACGAATTTTTCCAAAACAGACATTACACATATATTCACACACCGCTTATTACAGGTAGCGACTGTGAGGGTGCAGGTGAAATGTTTAAGGTAACAACATTGCCTTTTGACCACGGTTTTAAAACCGAAGACGAAGCCGATGCGGCTGACTTTTTCGGTCGCCGTGCTGCACTTTCGGTATCCGGTCAGTTAGAGGGCGAAGTTGCCGCTATGGCACTTGGCAAAATTTATACATTCGGCCCTTCATTCAGAGCCGAAAAGAGCAACACACCTCGTCACGTTGCTGAATTTTGGCACGTAGAACCCGAAGTTGCTTTTGCAGAACTGCCCG
Organism: uncultured Ruminococcus sp.; assembly: GCA_964624945.1. GTDB lineage: Bacteria > Bacillota > Clostridia > Oscillospirales > Acutalibacteraceae > UBA737. The sequence goes on from CAZUYL010000024.1 coordinate 10,366, forward strand.
ATATTATTGAAATCGCCGAAGACCTTATCAAGCACATAATTAATACCGTTCTTACAAAATGCCCCGAAGAATTAAAGTTCTTTAATGCTCATTTTGAAAAAGGTCTTATTGAAAAACTTGAAAACGTTGTTAAAAACGATTTTGCCGTTATGACATACACCGAGGCTATTGACGCACTTAAAGCAAGCGGTAAAGAATTCCAATATCCTGTTGAGTGGGGTTGCGACCTTATGACCGAACACGAGCGTTACATTGCCGAAGAAATTTGCAAACGCCCTGTATTCCTTACAAATTACCCCAAAGAAATTAAATCTTTCTATATGAAACAGAACGCTGACGGCAAAACCGTTGCGGCTACCGACCTTTTGGTGCCTACCGTAGGCGAAATTATAGGTTGCAGCGAACGTGAAGCCGACCTCGACAAATTGCTTGAGGCTATGAAAATTCGCGGTATGAATCTTGACGATTACACCGATTATATTTCACTTCGTAAATTCGGTTCGGTTCCGCACAGCGGTTTTGGTTTGGGACTTGAAAGAATTATTATGTATGTTACAGGCGTACAAAATATACGTGACGTTATACTTTATCCTCGCACAGTAGGTACAATTTCTTAATCGGAAGTGATTTTATGTATAAATCTAAATTAAATGTACTTGAAACTCAAAGTATTATACGTTCTTTAAGACACAAGTTTGAAGAACACCTTTGCGATGCCTTAAATTTAAGCCGTGTGTCTGCACCGCTTTTTGTAAAACGCGGCAGCGGTCTCAACGATGACCTTAACGGCGTTGAACGTCCCGTTTCGTTTGACATTTTACAGTCGGGCGAAATTGTAGAGGTTGTTCACTCGCTTGCAAAATGGAAACGTATGGCACTTGGCAAATACGGTTTTAAAATGCACACAGGTCTTTACACCGATATGAACGCCATTCGCCGTGACGAAACCTGCGATAACATTCATTCGCTTTATGTTGACCAATGGGATTGGGAAAAGGTAATCGACAAAAGCGACCGCACAGTAGATTATTTGAAAGACACTGTAAAACGCATCTATGCGGCGGTTCTTCTTACGGCGGATTTTGTTGAACGAAAATACCCCCAACTTGACAACTACTTACCCCGTGATATACATTTTATCACCACACAGGAATTGCTTGACAAATACCCTACATTGTCGGCAAAAGAACGTGAAAATGCAGTTGCAAAAGAATACGGTGCCGTATTTTTAATGCAAATAGGCGGCAGGCTTTCAAACGGTGAAAAACACGACGGCAGAGCCCCCGATTATGACGATTGGGCTTTAAACGGCGACCTTTTGGTTTATAACAGAGTGCTTGATTCGGCACTTGAACTTTCAAGTATGGGCATACGTGTTGACAGCGACAGTTTGGTTAACCAACTCACCGCCGAAAACAAACTTGACCGACTTGAATTGCCGTTCCATAAATCACTTGTAAACGGCGAACTGCCGCTTACTGTAGGCGGCGGTATAGGTCAGTCAAGACTTTGTATGCAACTTTTACAAAAAGCACATATAGGTGAAGTGCATGCATCGGTATGGCCCGAAACAGAAATTGAAAATTGCAAAAAACAAAACATTGAACTTTTGTGATTAAAACAAAATTTAAAAAATCACAGTCGAATTCATTTTTGAACGCGACTGTGATTTTTTTGCAAGCAAAAAGCAAGCCTTGTGCACCAAGACTTGCTTTTTTATAAACTAATTTATTACTTTTTAAGTGCAAGTGCTGCCTTTGCTTTTTCAGCAATATTAACGGCACGAAGACCGAATTCATCAAGCAATTTAACAGCAGGGCCTGAATGACCGAATTCGTCATAAACACCGAGTTTAACAACGGGAACAGGGTTTGTTTCGCAAACAACTTCACTTACCGCAGAACCCAAACCGCCTATCACAGAATGTTCTTCAGCGGTAACTATTGCACCTGTTTCAGCAGCGGCTTTAATTATAATGTCACGATCAATAGGTTTAATGGTTGCCATATTAATAACACGTGCATTAATGCCTTCTGCCTTAAGTATATCGTGTGCCTGCAAAGCCTCATTTACCATAAGACCTGTTGCAATAATTGTTACATCGTTACCCGAACGCAATTCAACACCCTTGCCAATTTCAAATTTGTAGGTTTCATCAAAAACCACAGGAACGGCAAGTCTACCAAAACGCATATAAACAGGGCCGTCACATTCAAAAGCGGCACGTACTGCCAATTTTGCCTCGGTGGCATCGGCAGGGTTGATAACCGTCATACCGGGGATTGTACGCATAAGGGCGATGTCTTCATTACATTGGTGGGTTGCACCATCTTCACCAACCGAAATACCGGCGTGGGTTGCACCTATAATAACGTTAAGGTGAGGATAACCTATAGAGTTTCTAACCTGCTCAAAAGCACGGCCTGCAGCAAACATCGCAAAAGAACTTACAACAACTTTTTTGCCTGTTGCCGCAACACCTGCGGCGATACTCATCATATTTTGTTCAGCAATACCGCAATCGTAAAAACGGTCGGGATACGCTTTTTTAAACATACCTGTTTGTGTGGCTGCGGCAAGGTCAGCATCCATTACTATAAAATCGTCACGTTCTGCACCGAGTTGTACCAAAGTTTCACCAAATGCCGCACGTGTTGCTACTGTTTTAATTTCTGACATATTGCCACCTCCTTAATTGAATGCGGCAAGAGCCGCGTTGAGTTCTGCCATAGCAACTTCATAAAGTTCATCGTTAGGTGCTGCACCGTGCCAATTAACTGCGTTTTCCATATAAGAAACGCCTTTACCCTTTACGGTTTCAGCAATAATTGCTACGGGTTTATCTACTGTTTTAGCCTCGGCAAGAGCCGCTTCAATGGCATCAAAATCGTTGCCGTCGATTGTAATTACGTGCCAACCGAATGCTTCAAACTTTTTGTCTACGGGTTTTGCACTGTTAACTTCATCAATAGTGCCGTCAATTTGCAAGTTATTAAGGTCAATAAATGCGGTAAGGTTAGAAAGTTTTTTGTTTGCAGCAAACATTGCGGCTTCCCAAACTTGACCTTCTTCGATTTCACCGTCACCTAAAACAGTGTAAACGTTATAGTTACCACCGAAATGTTTAGAAGAAAGTGCCATACCAACTGCGGCAGAAATACCTTGACCGAGTGAACCTGTTGACATATCAACACCGGGAATATGTTTCATATCGGGGTGACCTTGCAACATATAACCTATGTGGCGAAGATGTAAAAGTTCATCGGGTGAAAAATAACCGCGTTCTGCAAGTGTTGAATAAAGTGCAGGTGCAGCGTGACCTTTTGAAAGAACAAAGCGATCACGGTCTGCCTTTTTAGGATCGGCAGGATCAATGTTCATTTCTTTGAAATAGAGATATGTAAGTATCTCTGCGATAGAAAGCGAACCGCCGGGATGACCTGATTTTGCCGCATGAACACCTTCGATGATGCCTATGCGAACTTTACATGCAGTTTGCTCTAATTGTTTTTTAGTAATTGCATCCATTTTTTAATTTCCTTTCGGTAAGATAATCTATAAAATCGGCTACTGAACCGTTTTGTGCTTCACACACTAATACGTCGGCTACCGCTTTAACCCCATCGGGTGAGTCAACAAGTGCCGCTCCGATGTCGGCGGTGCGTATCATTTCAAGGTCGTTAAAATAATCGCCTATTGCATACAAACCGCCTTTTTTAATATTCAGTTTTTCGCAAAGAACCTTTAGTGTTGTTGCTTTTGAAACGTTTTTAGGTACGTGTTCAAAATAGTATCTACGTCTGCCGTCTATTACAGCCGATGTATCAACAAATTGAGATTTATGTTCAAAACGTGAAATTATTTGTTTAACTTGGCGTGATTCATCTTCGTTTGCAAAAAGGTAAATAACCTTGTTCCAATTATAACTCAAAGCATCGCTATAATCAAGCGAAAAAGCATCAAGATTTTCATATTTTTCGTGGTCGTCGGTCTCACTACTTTTTTGCAAAACCAAAACCTGTTTTTTTGAGTGTGCTTCAACGCCCACGGTTTTACAACCGTCTAAAACCGCTTTCACAATATGACGGTCACTATCGGGAACCGAAAGTTCGTAAATTGCGGTGTCGTTTTGAAAATCAAATATCATACTGCCGTTGGCAACCACCGAAGGCGATATACAGTCAATTTTGTCGGTAACTACCGAAACGGCACCCGCCGTTCTGCCCGTTGCAAGCGAAAACAAACCGCCCTCGCTTACAAAATATTTAATTTTTTCGATATTTCTTTCAGGAAGATGATCGTTGGTAAGCAACGTTCCGTCAACGTCACAAGCCAGCAAACAGCCGTCAAAAATGCCCACTTAACCCTTCGCTCCTCTACATTCGTTTAAAAAACTTTTAAAATATTCGGGCAAATCACTTTCAAATTCCATATAACTATGCGTGGTAGGGTGAATAAAACCTATCTTTTTTGCGTGCAAACATTGACCGCCCAATTTTGTTATAACTTTGTGTGGGCCGTAAACATCGTCGCCTGCAACCGCGTGCCCGATTGATGCCATATGAACCCTTATTTGATGTGTTCGTCCTGTTTCGAGTTTTAACCTAACGTGTGTAAAATTTCCGAACCGTTCAAGCACGGTATAATGCGTAACAGCGTTTCTGCCGTTTGGCACTATTGCCATTTGCTTGCGTTTTTGAGGATGACGGCCTATTGGTGCATCAACGGTGCCGCTGTCATCTTTTAAATTGCCGTAAACTACAGCCTCGTACTCACGGGTTAGTGAATGTTCTTTTATTTGCTCGGCTAAAAAAAGATGTGCATTATCGTTTTTTGCAACAAGCAAAAGTCCGCTTGTATTTTTGTCTATACGGTGTAAAATACCGGGTCGCATAACGCCGTTTATACCTGATAAACTGTCACCGCAATGATACAAAAGTGCGTTTACAAGTGTACCGCTGTAATTACTTGTAGCAGGGTGAACCACCATATCTTTAGGCTTGTTAACTACCAAAAGGTCGGAATCTTCATAAACAATGTCAAGAGGTATGTTTTCGGGCGTTGCCGAATACTCTTTAGGTTCAGGTATTGTTACAACAACTCGGTCGCCGTTTTTTAATTTAGTATTTTTTGAAGCCGATTTGCCGTTTACCGTTACGTTGTTTTCTGAAATAAGTGTTGCCGCATACGAGCGTGTAACGTCGGCGATTTCTGCCACGTACACATCAAGACGGCGGCTTTCGCCGTCGTCAAAAATAAGATTATACGTTTTCATTTTCTTGCGAAATTTCCTCTTCGGGTTCGGAATTTACAACCGATATGCGTTTTTGACGGTTTTCGTCAATTAGTCCTTTAAAGAAATATAAAATCCACAAACCTGCCCCTACTACTATTGCACAGTCGGCAATGTTGAAAACGGGGAACGAGGGCCAAAATTCAAAATGCAAAAAGTCGATTACATTGCCGCCACGGAATATACGGTCTAACATATTACCTACGCCGCCCGACAAAACCAAAACAACTGCCCAAAACATAAGTTTATCTTTTACGCCGTTTTTAAGCAATAAGGCAATACAAACCAACAAAACCACTATTGATACCGACACCAAAAGCCATGTGTAGCCACCAAGCATACCCCAAGCACCGCCGTCGTTATGAATGTAGGTTATGTCTAAAATTCCTGACAAAAACTTATATGATTTTGCCATTTCAAAATTGTTCGAAATGTAAACTTTTGAAAACTGGTCGGCAATTAAAACAAAAAAGCCTGTTACTAATGCCAAAATATAAGATATCACCGATTTTTTCACTCCTAAATTAAAGGTTATCAGAATCGGTGCTGTCACCGATGCCGAAACTGTCGGCATTAATCACAAAACCGCCGCCGTTAGTTGCTCTTTCGGGAACCGCATCAATTTTTACCTTTTCAACCGCCTCGACTTTTTCCGAAGCGTCGGTTTTTTCCGAAACGTTTTCGGCAATATTTTCAATAGCGGCAGGGTTTTCGATATATTCCGCAATGTTGGGTACTGTATCAAACTTTGCTGTAATAGCCGCCGCAATTTCGGTAGGATCGCTCAAAACGGCGTCGGGCAAAGATGAAAGCAATTCAAGATGTTCTTTATATTTTTGTGTAATTTCTGCTTTAAAAGTAGCAACCTCAACCTTCATTTTATTAAAGAGCAACTGTTGACGGTTGATGCTGTCGGCAGTTGCCTTGTCAATAGCCGCCTGTTTTTTCTCGGCAGCGTTAATTATTGCATCAATATCTTTTTGTAAACTTTCTTTGCGTTCGCTTGCTTTTTTATCAAAAGCGGTGGTGAGTTCTTTTTCCTGTGCGGTAATTTTGGTAATGCTGTCTTGTGCGGCAGAAATAATTTCGGCACTTTTTGTTTTTGCCTCTTCTACGATTTGATCGGCAAATTTTTGTGCACTTACCAAAACATTTTGAATGTTGCCCTGCGAAGATTTGTAATCTTCTATTTCGGCTTTAAGTTGCTCGATTTTTGAAGACATTTCACGCACGGTGCGTTCAAATTGCTCGTAATCCGCCTCTACTTTGTCAAGAATTACGTCTACCTCTTCTTGTTTGTAACCGCTCATTGATTTTGAAAATCTTACATTTCTGATTTCGTTTGCACTTAACATTTACGGTGACCTCCATATACT